>NZ_PNCP01000051.1:0-82892 GCF_005886115.1 Pseudoalteromonas sp. S4492 | reverse complement strand
AAACTGCGCCATCTAAAACATACTAAGCAATTTTTATTTTGGCTGACCTCTTATAAAAACTCTTCAGGTCGATTACCAAAATTGAGCCATCTAGGGTTGTTAAAGTAGTTTTATTTACCTTGCCCTCTTATAAAAACTTCAAAGGTCGATTACAATACCGCCATCTAAAAGGCAGCTGCCTTTATCTGCAAGCAAATAGAGTGGATTTTCTTCTTCATGGCAATCAAACTTGCAATTAATGGTTTTGGTCGAATCGGGCGCAACATCGTCCGTGCTCTGTATGAATCAGGGCTTGAAGATCAAATCAAAATTGTCGCTATTAACGAATTAGCCGACCCTAAGGGCATTGCCCATCTCCTTAAATACGATACATCTCACGGCCGCTTTTCATTCCCTGTTAATCTTGGCGAAGATACTTTAACGGTTGCTAATGACTCTATTGCTTTGTTTGCAGAAGAAAACCCAGCAGAACTGCCTTGGCAAACACTTGATGTTGATGTGGTTCTTGAATGTACTGGGGTGTATCACTCACGTGAACATGCTGAGCTACATTTAAACGCTGGTGCGAAAAAAGTATTGTTTTCGCAGCCTGCAGATGCAGATGTTGATGCCACAATTGTGTATGGTATTAACGATGATGAGCTAAAAGCTGAACATACGATTGTTTCAAATGGTTCATGTACCACAAACTGCATTGTACCAGTGATTAAAGTGTTAGATGACGCATTTTCGATTGAATCTGGGGCCATTACGACGATTCATGCCTCGATGCATGATCAGCAAGTCATCGATGCGTATCATCATGATTTACGTCGTACTCGCGCTGCAAGCCAGTCTATTATTCCAGTAGATACAAAGCTTGCTCGTGGTATTGAGCGTATTTTGCCTAAGTTTCATAGTCGCTTTGAAGCCATTGCTGTTAGGGTACCCACTATCAACGTGACGGCGATGGATTTAAGTGTAACAGTGAATACCGATGTGAATTTAGCGACTGTCAATCAGGCACTTAAGTTAGCAGCAAAAGACCGTCTTGAAGGTATTTTAAGCTACACAGAAGAGCCATTGGTATCGGTAGATTTTAATCATGACCCACATTCTTGTATCATAGATGGCACTCAGACACGTGTTAGTCATAAACGACTGATAAAGTTGTTAGTGTGGTGCGATAATGAGTGGGGCTTTGCGAATCGTATGCTCGACACTGCGCGTGCGATGATGGCTGTAAGCCAATAATTTATAAATATAATATTAGTATCGTTAACTAAGGAGAAGTCCATGTCGGTCATTAAAATGGCAGATTTAGATTTAAACGGCAAACGCGTGTTAATTCGTGAAGATTTAAATGTGCCTGTAAAAGAAGGTAAAGTGACCTCTGATGCACGTATTCGTGCAGCATTACCAACTATTAAATTAGCGTTAGAAAAAGGCGCTAAAGTAATGGTGATGTCACACCTTGGCCGCCCTACGGAAGGGGAATATGATGAAGCGTTTTCACTTGCCCCTGTGGTTAATTATTTAAATGATGCCCTTGAGCAAACAGTTCGTCTTGAAAAAGACTACCTAGAAGGCGTAGACGTTGCTGATAACGAAGTGGTTGTTTTCGAAAACGTACGTTTTAACGCTGGCGAAAAGAAAAACGACGAAGCACTGTCTAAAAAACTTGCTGCCTTATGTGATGTTTACGTAATGGACGCATTTGGTACGGCTCACCGTGCACAAGCATCTACTCACGGTGTGGGTTTATTTGCTGATGTTGCATGTGCAGGCCCACTACTTGCGGCAGAGCTAGACGCATTAGGTAAAGCGCTTGATAACCCAGCTCGTCCTTTAGTTGCTATCGTTGGTGGCTCTAAAGTATCAACTAAGTTAACAGTACTTGATTCACTATCTAAAGTGGTTGACCAACTTGTAACAGGTGGTGGTATCGCGAATACCTTCATCGCAGCAGCAGGTTACCCGGTAGGTAAATCTTTATTTGAAGCTGATTTAATTGATGAAGCAAACAAATTAAGTGCTGCAGCAAAAGCTAATAACGGTGAAATTCCGGTACCGACTGATGTTGTTGTAGGTAATGAGTTCTCAGAATCTGCAGTGGCAACACTAAAAGATGTGAATGAAGTAACAGACGAAGACATGATCTTCGATATTGGTCCTGATACAGCAAACCAATTAGCAAAAATCATTGCTAATGCGGGTACCGTTGTATGGAATGGCCCAGTAGGTGTATTTGAATTTGACCAATTTGGTAACGGCACACGTGCTATTGCTGATGCGATTGCTAATTCAAGTGCATTCTCGATTGCTGGTGGCGGTGATACGCTTGCAGCGATTGATAAATACGGCATTGCCGATAAAGTTTCTTACATTTCAACAGGTGGTGGTGCTTTCCTTGAATTTTTAGAAGGGAAAAAATTACCAGCAGTTGCTATGCTTGAAGAACGCGCTAAGTAATTAGTGCGTATACCAGCGTAGTTATTAAGTAATTACGCTGGTTCAGCTGTTAATAAAATACCTCTCACCCTCGTTTTATTTACAGCTGTTACGGTAGGCGCGAGCTTTTCGTGATGCAGTGATGCATCAAAAAATAACTTATCCGTTCAAACTAGATAGTAGGAAACTACTGTCGATACAATTTGGAGAATACCAAATGGCTTTAATCAGTATGCGACAACTTCTTGATCATGCAGCTGAAAATGGTTACGGCGTACCTGCGTTTAACGTTAATAACCAAGAGCAAATGCGCGCAATTATGGAAGCGGCTGACAAAACAAACAGCCCGGTAATTGTACAAGGTTCAGCAGGCGCACGTGCCTATGCTGGTGCCCCTTTTATTCGTCATATGATTTTAGCAGCCGTTGAAGAATGGCCTCATATTCCAGTTGTAATGCACCAAGACCACGGTACTTCACCAGGTGTATGTCAGCGCTCAATCCAGTTAGGCTTTTCATCAGTAATGATGGATGGCTCATTAATGTCTGATGGTAAAACCCCTTCAAGCTACGAATATAATGTTGATGTAACACGTCAAACAGTTGAAATGGCACATGCTTGTGGTGTGTCTGTTGAAGGCGAGCTAGGTGTTTTAGGTTCACTTGAAACAGGTGAAGCAGGTGAAGAAGATGGCGTAGGTGCAGAAGGTAAATTGTCTACGGATCAAATGCTAACAGATCCTGAAGAAGCAGCTGATTTCGTTCGTAAAACTAAAGTTGATGCACTGGCTATTGCTTGTGGTACATCACATGGTGCCTACAAATTCACACGTCCACCAACAGACGATATCTTAGCGATTGATCGCATTAAAGAAATCCACGCGCGTATCCCTAACACGCACTTAGTAATGCATGGTTCGTCTTCTGTGCCACAAGAGTGGTTAGAAGTGATCAATCAATACGGTGGTGAAATCCCTGAGACTTATGGTGTACCAGTAGAGCAGATCATCGAAGGTATTAAGTACGGTGTTCGTAAAGTAAATATCGATACCGATCTTCGTTTAGCATCAACAGGTGCAATTCGTCGTCACTTAGCTTTAAACCCAGCTAACTTCGATCCACGTAAATACCTAGCTGAAGCAACGAAAGCAATGACTGAGATCTGTGTTGCTCGTTACGAAGCCTTTGGTACTGCGGGTCAAGCTGCTAAGATCAAGCCTATCTCTTTAGATGATATGCACCTTAAATATTTATCAGGTGAACTTGATCCACAAATCAAGTAATTGATAACAAATTGAAAAAGCCGGCTTACATGCCGGTTTTTTTATGATTCGATCAAGGCGGATCAGCGATTTACTTACTCATGTTCGTGAGGATCAGTGTTTTACTAACCTTCGCTTTCACGGATCATTATTTTACTAGTTACGCACTGATCATCGGCTTTTCTTTGCTCAGCTTTTAAACTAAATACTGATCCCCTTAACATTAAATCAACAAGTTACCTTATTCTCTAAGTAAAATACTGATCTCGGGCTGATCAACTTAGTAAAAACCTGATCCTGATCTGATTTGGTTAGTAGATCAGTGATCCGTGATTTTTGTGTGAAATATAGCCACCTTGCCTTGACCAAAAGCCCTTTATGTTCGATTTTTAAGTTACTGCTTAAATTAAGGATCGCTACCATGAACAAACCTGCCATGATGTTGTCGAGCTTTGCAATGTGCTTTATTTCTTTTCATAGTGTTGCCGAAGCCGTAGATGTGTATGGTCGGGCCCATTTAGGGATTGCCAATAGCGACACCGGGGAGGGCAGTAAAACGTCTGTTGAAAGCTACAACTCACGTATGGGTATTAAAGGTAGCGGTGAAATAAGTGATGGTTTAAAAGCCGTATATAAGTTTGAATTTGCAGTAAATGCGGCTGATCAAGATAGCGATGGTAAAACAGAAGAAAATATTACCGCGCGTAATCAATACGTTGGCTTACAAGGAAGCTATGGCCAGGTGGTGCTCGGCCGTCATGATACGGCATTAAAAGTATCGCAAGGTAAAATTGATTTAATGAACGACTTTAATGGTGACATTAAAGCCTTGTTTAACGGTGAAAATCGCCTCGGCGATGTGGTTCATTATAGCTCGCCTATTGTCGGCAATATGCAATTTGTGGTCACCTATATTGCTGAAGATAATTCTAAACAAGATGAAGAAACCGGTGTCTCTGCGGCCTTTATGTATGGCGATAGTAAATTTAAAAATGCGCCTTACTTTGTGAGTGTTGCCCACGACAGTAAAGTAGCCGGCTACGATACTACGCGATTTACGGCGCAAGGTAAATTAGGCGATTTGACGGTAGGCGGTATGTATCAACAAAGCGAAAAAGCCACAGGCTCTGACAAAGAAGATGGCTATTTAGTGAGTGCATCTTACAAAATAGATAAATATAAATTATTAGCGCAATATCAAGATACCGATGGTAGCTTTGGTAAGTTGAAAGATTCGGGCAGTGGTACCTCTGTTGGGGTTGAACGAAGCCTGTCAAAACAAGCACGTATGTATATGTGGTATACGCAATTTTCACTAGATAATAATACTGATGAAGATCACGTGGCAGTCACTTTAAGGTATGACTTTTAATCTAAAATTCACTATTAAAGCGTAAAAACTGGCTATTTTTGCATTGATTTTTTTGCGCTTTTTGAATTACTCGTTAGACTTTCATAAAAATGTCATACTTAGTCATAATAATGAAACCAGTTCGCTAACGAAAGAGATAAATTGGAATGTCACGTAAAGTACTAGTCGTCGATGACGAAGCGCCTATCAGAGAGATGCTGGTTTTTGTTCTAGAGCAAAATGGTTTTCAAGCAATTGAAGCAGAAGATTATGACTCTGCAATTGAAGCTATGGTAGAGCCATACCCAGATATGGTTCTATTAGATTGGATGTTACCTGGTGGTAGCGGTATTCAAATTGCTAAGAAATTTAAGCAAAGCGAATACACTCGTCAAATTCCTATCATCATGCTGACAGCTCGCGGTGAAGAAGAAGATAAAGTGCGCGGCCTTGAAGTAGGTGCTGATGACTACGTAACAAAACCATTTTCTCCTAAAGAATTAATGGCACGTATCAAAGCGGTAATTCGCCGTGTTTCGCCAACCTCATTAGAAGAAGCCATTGAAGTACATGGTTTACGCCTTGACCCTATTTCACACCGTGTAACCTCAGAAGGGAGTGAATTAGATATGGGTCCTACAGAATTTAGATTACTGCATTTCTTCATGACTCATCCAGAACGTGTTTACAGCCGTGAACAATTACTTGATCATGTATGGGGAACAAATGTATATGTAGAAGACCGTACAGTTGATGTACATATTCGTCGTCTGCGTAAAGCGATTGCACCATTAGGACATGACCGTTTAGTACAAACAGTTCGCGGTGCTGGCTATCGTTTTTCAAGTAAATTATAAGTGTCATTGGAATGACCTTAACAAGCTAATTTACATACTTAAGGTAAAGTGAGTGTATGTATCGAGTAGTGAATAAACAGGCGTTAGCAAAACGCCTGTTTATGTATTTCTTACCCTTGTTATTAGTTGGCGTACTTGTAGGTGCGCCTTTTTTGCTTTTATTTTTAGGCTCTTTTGCACTTCTAATTTGGCATTATCATCAATTATATCGCCTCAGCGATTGGCTCCTAAATCAACGTAGTTTTAATCCACCGGAAGGTGAGGGAGCGTGGGAACAAGTCTTCGAAGGGATCTATCATTTACAACATCGCAACCGTAAAAAACGCAATGAGCTGGCTGACTTAATTCGCCGTTTTCGTGATGGTGCCGAAGCTGTGCCTGATGCGGTGGTGGTGTTACAAAAAGATCTCAGCATCATTTGGTGTAACCAACTGGCGTTAAAGGTATTAGGCTTAAAATGGCCGACTGATCATGGACAGCGCTTAGATAATCTTATTCGCGATCCTAAGTTTGCTAAGTACATGCATAAAGCCTGTTTCGATGAACCGCTCGAGCTTGATGGTGGCCACAGCTACGATCAAACGTTAGAGTTTCGTGTGATGCCCTATGCAAGTTCGCAGTTGATGATGGTGGTACGTGATGTTACTCGCTTAAAGCAACTTGAGCAGATGCGCAAAGATTTTGTGGCGAATGTTTCTCATGAGCTGAGAACACCACTTACGGTGGTGACAGGCTACTTAGAAATGCTTGATTCAGATAGCTTACCACCTCCTGCAATGTGGCAAAAAGCGCAAACAACCATGCTTGAACAATGTAAGCGTATGGACAGTTTGGTTAATCAATTACTCTCGCTATCGCGTATTGAGGGAGCACGTCGTCAAGATAACGATAAGCCGGTTAATGTGCCGCAGCTACTTACCTATATTCAAACCGAAGCACAGTCATTAAACCAAGATAAAGGTCATGAGCTTATCTTTAATGTTGATGCAAGTTTAGATATTAAAGGGGCTGAAGACGAATTACGAAGTGCCTTTTCTAATCTTGTGTTTAACGCCATCCATTACACCAAGCCTGGTGGCAAGATTGTAGTTGATTGGCAGCTTAAAAATAACCAAGCCGCGTTTAGTGTGACTGATAATGGTGATGGTATTGCTGCTGAACATATTAACCGTTTAACCGAGCGTTTTTATCGCGTTGATAAAGCGCGTAGCCGCACAACAGGTGGGTCTGGATTAGGTTTAGCGATTACAAAACATGTACTTACAAGGCATGACAGTCGTTTAGATATCAGCAGTAAATTAGGACAAGGCTCGACCTTTGCGTTCGCATTTGGTAGCGAAAAAGTCGTGCGTATAACAGATAATATTAAAAAAACGGCAAAGTCATAAAAATGTCATTTAAGGGTAATCTAACTGTCATCTAGTGTCATTAGAGTAGACCGCAGTTAGGAAATGGGACGAACAAATCGGAGTAACCCCTATGAAATTCAAAAATCTCGTTGCCGCAATGGGTGTGGCTGTAACAACATTTGTATCAGCACAAGCAGCTGCAGTTGATAAAGATATGCCTGAGTACACTAAAACAAGTGGTATCTCTGGTAATTTCTCATCTGTTGGTTCTGACACTCTTGCTAACATGATGACGTTCTGGGCAGAAGAGTACAAACGCTTCTATCCAAACGTAAACATCCAAATCCAAGCAGCGGGTTCTTCAACTGCTCCTCCAGCATTAACTGAAGGTACAGCAAACTTCGGCCCAATGAGCCGTCGTATGAAGTCAAAAGAAATCGAAGCTTTCGAAAAACGTTACGGCTACAAGCCAACTGAAGTACGCGTTGCAATCGATGCTCTAGCTGTATTCGTACATAAAGACAACCCAATCAAAGGTTTACGTATTGACCAAGTTGATGCGATTTTCTCTTCTACACGTAAATGTGGTGCTGAAGCAGAAGTTAACCGTTGGAGTGAAGTAGGTCTTGAAGGCGATTGGGCTGCAAAAGATATCCAACTTTACGGTCGTAACTCAGTATCGGGTACTTACGGTTACTTCAAGAAGAAAGCACTTTGTAAAGGTGACTTCCGTAACAACGTAAACGAACAACCTGGTTCTGCATCTGTAGTACAGTCAATCTCTTCTTCAGTGAATGCGATTGGTTACTCAGGTATCGGTTATAAAACATCAGGTGTACGTACAGTACCACTTGCTAAGAAAGGCGATAACTTTGTTGATGCGACATTAGAAAACGTAGCAACAGGTAAATACCCACTATCTCGTTTCTTATACGTTTATGTGAACAAGCACCCTAACAAGCCTCTTGCACCAATTGATGCAGAGTTCTTAAAAATGGTTCTTTCTGTAGACGGTCAAAAAATTGTTGAGAAAGATGGTTATGTGCCACTTTCAGGAAAAATGGCAACAGCTGAACTTAAAAAGCTAGGCCTTCTGTAACAACCATACAGACATAGATAAAAAATCCGCTCATTGAGCGGTTTTTTTTCGTTTAGCTTTTGGCAAATAGTTTTGCCTTAATGCGTTGCTGGGCAAGGCGTACTTGCTTACGCTTTTTACCCGAAGGTGCCTTAAAGCTTTGAATTGGCATTACCGTAGGGTATTCATTAGGCAATGCTGGCACACTAAAGTCAGCGTGCTCATCTTTAGGCAAACCAATCTCTTGTTGATGTACACGAAGTGCCGCTAAGGTATCATCGTTTTCAACTTCACTTGGGCATAAAAATAAACCCATTTTACGCATTTTAACACCTAAGCCGATGCTGCTTGAGTAGCGTACAATTGGCGCTGCTAAAACAAGGCCCACTAAAATAGGTGA
This sequence comes from Pseudoalteromonas sp. S4492, assembly GCF_005886115.1. Lineage (NCBI taxonomy): Bacteria > Pseudomonadati > Pseudomonadota > Gammaproteobacteria > Alteromonadales > Pseudoalteromonadaceae > Pseudoalteromonas > Pseudoalteromonas sp. S4492. The sequence goes on along the minus strand of NZ_PNCP01000051.1, from coordinate 74,166 downwards.
TAACCACCAAAAGAAGGTCGGTGTGTAATAGTAAGCAACCGAGCCCCAAATAATCGCAGTAATAGTCGAAAATAGCGTATAACCAATCGCTTCTTTCCACGGCACCATTCTGCCTTCACGAGGCTGTGCATCCCAGCTAACTTTTTTACCTAAAAATACGCACACGACAAAATAGCTATGGAATACCATCATTAGCGGCGCAATTACAATGGCAAAAACCGTTTCGATGAGTGAACCTGCAATTAGCTTCATCGTGCCACCAAAGGCTTTATTACGGTGTACTAAAGTCACAATAACACCCATTAATTTAGGCAGTAACAGCAGCACGGCAGTAATGAATAACAACGAATCAATTAAATCCGTTTTGGCAATTTGCCAGGTTGGGAAAAGCTGATAAGCATGGTTAAAGTACACGTCGCTATTTAGTGCCCGAGTCACTGCATCTAAGGTACTTAATGCCAGCATCGATAACCAAATTAACGATGAGATATACGCCGTAGCACCGAATAAAAAGTGCATTTTACTCATTAGCTTAAGGCCTGATTTAGGCAATAAACCTAAATGCTGGATATTTCCTTGCACCCAACGTCTATCACGAATCGCGTAATCGAGAATGTTACTTGGCACTTCTTCATAGCTACCTTCAACATCGCTAAGCAGTAACACATCCCAACCACTTCGGTGTAGCAGTGAAGCTTCAACAAAGTCATGACTTAAAATTTCACCACCAAATGGGGCATTGCCTTTTAAAACCGGCAAGCCGCAGCATTTTGTGAATGCTTCAACGCGAATAATCGCATTGTGACCCCAGTAGTTTGCTTGGTTTGTTTGCCAAAAAGCAGAACCGGTTGCCAGCATTGGGCTATATAAAATCGATGCAAACTGTAAAAAGCGACCAAAAAACGTGTCTTGGCGAACCGGGATCGGGATCGTTTGGATCAAGCCTGATTTTGGATTGCTGATCATGCTAGAAGTCAGTTCAAGCATACATTGACCCGTCATAATGCTATCGGCATCAAGCACAATCATATGATCGTACTGGCTGCCCCAACGCTCACAAAAGTCGGTTAAGTTGCCTACTTTACGGTGTTTGTTGTCTTCGCGGCGACGATAAAAAGTATGCGCTGCTAAATCACCTAAACGCTTAGTAAGAGCATTCCATGCTTTAAGTTCATTACGAGCAATTTCAGGGTCTTGCGTATCACTTAGCAAGTAAAAGTCGTAATGTGGCATTTGCCCTGTTTTTGCCAGCGAGCGAAGGCTAACCTCAAAACCGGCAATTACACGCTCGGTATCCTCGTTATAGATAGGCATAACAATGGCTGTTTTAGTTTGGCTTAAGGCATGCTGATCAATCTCGATTGGTTTTTGACGTTTTAAGGTCAACGGGTCAATACGAAATAATTGCAGGATAAAGCCCATACAGCCACTACAAAAGGCTGTAACAATCCACGCGAAGGTGACTGTAAATAATGCTAGTAAAGCGTACTCAAGCGGTGTCATGCCGTTAGAATTTAAAATATCGAACATGATCCACACGCCATAGGCGGTAATGGTGAGCGCTAGGCTCGAAAAAAGCCAAGCGCGGGTTTTCTTAAAAGGCATTGCTGTTGCTTCTAATGCTTTACTATTGGACGTCGTTTGGATACCAGACATAGCTCCATACCTCGCTGATTTCTTTATCACGTAGTTTTAACGATAAGCGCATATCAACTGGCTTATCTCCCTCTGGCGCCACTTTAAAGGCTACGCGCCATCCTTGATTGTTTGGTAACTGCTGTACCGTTTTATCGCTTACTTGACCTGAAGACAGGGTTAAATCGGCCATCATGGCAAAATTAGCGGATAGTTGATTAATGGTTTCACCACTAAAATCTACGGTAAATTGACGATGACTTTTCGGTGGCGGATTCTTCTCACCCGGAAGTGCAGCACTACCAATTCGGGTTCTTAACACACTCGCTTTATCTTGAGTTGCAAGCGTGGCATTGAAAGTTGAAAGCTTGTAACTAAAGCTTAAGTTGTCACCGGCTTTCATTGGCTGCTCTGGCACCCAATAGCTAACAATATTGTCGTTGGTTTCTGTATCTGTTGGGATCTCAACTAACTCAACGCGTCCTTTACCCCAGTTACCCAGTGGCTCAATCCACATGCTTGGACGATTGTGATAATGGGCCTCAGTATCAAGGTAGTTATTAAAATCACGGTCTCGCTGTGCAAGACCAAAGCCTTTCGGGTTCTCGTAGCTAAATGAAGTGACACTTAGCTTCTTCGGGTTATTCAGTGCGCGCCAAACCCATTGACCTTGTTCTGATTGCATTAAAAGGCCGTCAGAGTCATGTACTTCAGGGCGGTAATCATCAAAAAACTTAGTACTATTTTCACCGTGGTAGAACATACTGGTTAGCGGGGCAATGCCGAGCTTTTTGATGTCTTTGCGGGCAAAAATTTGCATTTGAGTTTTCACTTCAGTGTTAGTCGAAGGTGTTAATTCAAAACGATAGGCTCCCGACACTGATGGGCTATCTAATAATGCATAGAGCACGATAGTGGTATCTTCTGGTGCTGGTTTTACTAACCAGAACTCTTTGAATACGGGGAATTCTTCACCTGAACTGAGTGCTGTATCAACCGCAAGACCACGCGCTGACAGACCATATACCTGGTGCGGGCCAACTAAACGAAAATATGAAGCACCTTGAAACACAGCCACTTCATCTTTGTACTGGTTGTTGTTCAGTGGAAAGTGTAAACGAAAACCTGCATGGCCAAGTTGTGTATTAGCAATAGCGGTGCTGATCTCTTGCTCTAACGGAGCAGCGGTTGCATCGTAACGATAGTAATCTGTTTTAAAGGGTAAACTTTTTACTTCAGCATTTTGCTCAAGGGTATTAATCGCCACCGGTGAGCGATATAAAAAGCCAGGGTGGAATAACTGCACTTCATACAGGCTTTGATCTTTCCAAATTGCTTGCTCAGTACGAAAACGGATTGCACGGTAGTCCTGATAACCAATGCTAGTTAATGCTTCAAGCTCTAATTCTTTAGGCGCTACATACGGCTCAGAGGCTAATTTTTTCGCACGTGCAGTGATAACTTCAAATAGCTTTTCTTGCGGAATAGTGATCATTGCAGGCTTAAGCTCAGCAGCATTTTCCTTTACTTGCTGTTTTTCATTTTCGGTTGCTTGAACCTTGACGGCTGTTTGTTCTGTTTCAGTCGCTTTTGGCTGGTCTGGATCTTCAACTGCGTAACTATGACCTGCACTCATGGCTAATAATACGCCCAAGAAGGTCTTCTTTTTAACAGCGCTGAAGAGCTTAGTTCGGGTTTCTGGTCTCATTCAATTTTCCTTTAGCCGTAAATCACATTAATTCATTCATATCTCTTAGCAATTACTGAACCCAAAATAAAAACTAATAATCTCAATGGCTTTGAGTTGGTACAGCGAAATACGAAGAGTAAAATTTTGAAATTAGTGAGAAACAATTACACGGTAGTCGTTGTTTATTCGTCACCAATATGGAGAAGTTTAATGAACGAAAGCTTGCCCTAATATGAATAGCTTAAAGGATAAACAAAAATATGAACAAAATTACCAGAGGCTTAATTTTGCAAGCGAAATTGTAATCGAGGAGGGGAGTGTAGGCACCGAACAGGTTTTCAGTGCCCTAGAAAAGCAAGCCGTGTTATTTAACTTCACCTAACTTTTCTGCATTGGCTTTACATTGGTTGTAAGCTTCAATGCATTTGTTGCTACAGACTTTATGAACTAAACCATCAGCGGTGCTTTGCTGTTCACAGCTCGCTTCACATTGATAGTTTTGCTGAGCACATTGCTGCATTTCTGGGTTTTCAATTTTGTTTGAGCAGGCAGACAGTAATGTCATTGCAAATAATGTTGCTGCAATTGCTGGTAATTTTTTCATGCTTATCCCTAGTTTATGTCTTTTCTTTGCAATCCATCTTACCCAGATTGTTGCTATTTAATCCAGCTCAACTTGTAAATTGTCAATTAAACGTACTGAGCCTAAATAAGCAGCAGCTAAAATAACAAGTTGTTTGTCAGCTGTTGTTGCAGGCTTTAATGTTGAGCGCTCTGCAATTGCGTAGTAGTCAGGCTTAAGACCTGCATCTTCAAGCTGTGCTTTTGCATCAGCCTCAAGTGCTGCAATGTCTTTGCTGCCTTGCTTAAGTGCTGTTGCTGTATTATTGAGTGTGGCAAACAGTACTTTTGCGGTGTCTTTTTGCTCATCAGATAAATAGCCATTACGAGAGCTCATTGCTAAACCTGAGATTTCGCGGCAAGTAGGTACGCCAACAATTTCAACTGGGATAGATAAATCGCGCGTCATGGTTTTAATAACTTGCAGCTGCTGAAAATCTTTTTCACCAAAACAAGCAAAGTCAGGTTGTACTAAATTAAATAGCTTAGTAACAACGGTTGCAACGCCTTTAAAGTGACCAGGACGCGAGCCTCCACAGTAACCCATAGAAACACCCGGTACATCGACAAAGCTTTGCTCGCCTAAACCATTTGGGTAAATTGTTTCAACCGAGGGAGTAAACACGATATCAGTACCAAGTTCAGCCAAACCTTGCTTATCTTCGTTTAGTGTACGCGGATAACTATCAAGGTCTTCATTGGCACCGAATTGCATCGGGTTTACAAAGATACTTACAACAACCTTATCAGCAAGCGTCTTGGCTTTTTCAACAAGTGAAAAGTGACCTTGGTGTAAATTGCCCATGGTAGGTACTAGCGCAATGCTCAAGCCAGCTTGACGCCAAGCTTTGATTTGACTGCGTAACGATTTAATTTCAGTGATTGATTGCATTTATTTAAACTCGTGTTCGGCACTTGGGAAAGCACCACTTTTTACATCTTCACAATACTTTTGCACTGCTGCTGGCATATTGCCGGTTTCTAATAAAAAGTTCTTTGAGAACTTAGGAATATAGCCTGCAGAAATACCAACTAGGTCGTGCATTACTAAGATTTGACCATCGGTTTGATTACCCGCACCAATACCAATGGTAGGAATATTCAATTCATCAGTAATACGTTTAGCAAGCTCACTTGGAATACATTCTAAAACAAGTAACTGTGCACCTGCCGCCTCAAGTGCTTTTGCATCACTGACCATTTTATCGGCTTGAGATTGCTCACGACCTTGAATTTTAAAACCGCCAAATACATGCACTGACTGAGGTGTTAAGCCTAGGTGACCACATACAGGAATACCTTGCTGTGTCATTGCCCGAATGCTGTCGTGCAGCCATTCGCCGCCTTCAAGCTTGATCATGTTTGCCCCAGCACGCATCAACTCTGCTGCATTTTTACAGGCATCAGTTGGATTGGCATAGGTCATGAAGGGTAAGTCAGCAATCACAAATAGCTCTCGGCTACCTGCACGTACGCAGCGTGTATGATAAGCAATCTCACTGTTGGTCACCGCTAATGTGTCATCACCACCTTGCAATACCATACCTAGTGAGTCACCGACTAAAATCACCTCGACGCCATTATCATGAAACAATTTAGCAAAGCTGGCGTCGTAAGCCGTTAATGCGGTGATTTTTTGTTGTTCTTGTTTCATTTTATTGAGAGTTGAAACGGTGATTTTAGACATAATTTCCTCTAAGGCTTAGCCTTGGTTGATTACTGCTGAGGGAGTTGTTGTAAATCGTTTAAAGGCAACGTTTTTGTTATATCAGCAAGTGATTGATTATTCGGTAGTACAAGCGTTGGTGCTATCTCAAATAATGGATAAACAACAAATTCTCGCTCTGTTAAGCCATAATGAGGCACAGTTAAGCGAGGGGTGTCTATCACGTCATTACCGAACAATAAAATATCTATATCAAGGGTACGAGGACCCCAGCGTTCTTCTTTTCTAACACGGCCATGTTCAAGTTCAATGGCTTGAGTTAAATCAAGCAATTGTTCAGGCTCAAGTGCAGTTTTAACACACGCGACCGCATTTACATAATCTGGTTGATCCTGCGGTCCCATGGGTTTGCTTGCGTAATCATGAGATACACAAACAAACTCAACATCTTTTAATGCTTTTATGGCAGCGACAGCGGCATGTATCTGTTTGCGTGGTGCATTTAAGTTAGCACCTAAACCTAAATAAACAGTCTGCATGCTTAGTCTACTTTTTTCTTACGAGGGCGACGACGGCGTTTTGGGCCACCTTGGTGCCCTAAATTTTTAACCATCTCTTTTTGACCATTGATGTCTTGGCTCAAGTAAGCTGTCCACCAATCTGCAAGTTCTTTATGTTGCTCTTCACCGGCTTGTACACGCAGTAATAAAAAGTCATAGGCAGCTTTGAAGCGGGGCTGTTGAGTGAGCCTGTAAGCGCGCTGACCGCCTCGTTTATCAAGACGCTGCTGAATATGCCAAATATCGCGAGCACCCAAAGTGAAGCGTTTTGGAACCGCGACATGTTGTGCACTTTCACTAAGTACTTTATTCATTGCTTGTGCAAATGCATCGTACTCTGAAAGCTGATCGCGTTGTTGTAGCTTCTTAGCAATACTGAGTAATGGGAACCACAATAAGGCTGCAAAAATAAAGGCCGGCGTGACTTTTTTATCTGCATTGATACGCTTATCGGTGTTTTTAAACATTTGCAGAATAAACGCATGCTCAAGGCCATCAGGATTGGCATCTAAGATTTTATCAAGTGCAGGGAATAATGCTTTGAATAAGCCATATTGGCGTAGCATTAGGTAGTTTTCTTCAGCTTTACCGTTTAAGAACAATTTAAGTGATTCTTCGAATAAACGAGCTGGCGGAATATGGTCAAGTAAATTAGCAAGGCCTTTAATTGGTTTTTCGGTGCCAGGCGCAATGCTCATTCCCAGTTTGGTAGCAAAACGCACTGCACGTAACATACGCACAGGGTCTTCACGGTAACGTGTTTCTGGGTCGCCAATCAATTCAATTTGTTTTGCTTTTATTGCGCTAATACCATTGGCATAGTCATAAATACAAAAATCGTTTATTGAGTAATACAGTGCGTTAATTGAAAAGTCGCGGCGTTCGGCATCTTCTTCGATACTGCCGTAGACATTATCGCGCAGGAGTTGGCCGTGTTCACTTGATTGACTAATTTGATTTTTACTTTCGTCAGCTTCGTGATGACCACGCATGGTCGCTACTTCAATAATTTCTCGACCAAATACAATATGCGCTAAACGAAAACGACGACCAATTAGGCGACAGTTACGAAATAGCTTTTTGATTTGCTCAGGCGTTGCGTTTGTTACAACGTCGAAGTCTTTTGGCTGTTGGCCTAACAATATATCTCGAATACAACCACCAACTAGGTAGGCATCAAAACCACCTTCTTTTAGGCGGTACAATACTTTGATTGCATTTGGGCTAAATTGTTTGCGTGAAATACCGTGTTCACTGCGCTCGATCACCAAAGGTAACTCGCTCGTTGGTAAAGCATCACTCGATGTCGTGGCATTTGGGCCAATAATCTGCCGACAAAATTGAAAAAGCTTGGAAATAATAATCTGTCTCCTACGACGCGGACTTTGCGACTCATCAAGTATAGCGTTTGTTTGTTACTTCGCCGATGTGAGATTGACGTGTAATCAGTGTGTTTTACTTGGCGCTAAAATAAGCTGTTGATGATTCGCACACTTTGGGTCGCTATCATATACCAGCAGGGCAGAAAAATTAAGTTACTCGGCCTTTAAAATTGGCAATTTATTTTTCAATAGTAACAAAGTCACAAAAAGGAGAGTTTGGATTTTCGCTGACCTGTATTTCTTGCACCTTTGGGATGTGTTCAAGACGGTAAGTTTCCACTGCCCAAGCTAACATTTGTTCGATATTTAACGATAAAAGAGCGCTTTCTGGCTTTAGTCCTAAAAAGCGAAAAGCATCGAACAAAGCGGGCTTAGGATCTGATTTTGCTATTGCGGGGGCGTAATTTTGCTTTGATAACTTAAAACCCGGCTTAGCAACCGCTAAAGGTAGATGAGCGTAATCGGGCGCAGGTTTATTAAGCTGCTTAAATAAACTAAGTTGTCGTGCGGTTGGCTCTAGTAAATCAGCGCCGCGCACAACATGTGTTATACCTTGTGCAATATCGTCAACCACTACAACGAGTTGGTAGGCAAATAAACCATCGCTACGCTTTATTAAGTAATCTTCTTTGGCAAGTTGGCTATCAATACGCACCTCACCTTGAATTAAATCATGGTAGTGGCTGGTCGCAAATTGCTGGGTTAAACGCAGTGCTGAGTCAGAAAGCCCATGACTTTTATCTCGGCAATGGCCTTGGTAAATGCCCCCGATAGCTTTGATTTCTTTACGAGTGCAGTGACATGCATAAACTAGGTTTTGTGAGATTAGTTCATTAACAATAGCTTGATATTGCTCATGACGCTGGGTTTGGTAAATGACGGATTCGTCCCAATGTAGGCCGTAAGCTTCTAAGGTGTGTAATATATCGTCGCTAGCACCGCTGACAACACGCGTTGTGTCGATATCTTCAATGCGTACTAACCATTTTCCTTGATTGGCTTTAGCATCAAGGAAACTACCCACAGCCGCTATAAGTGAACCAAAATGTAATGGCCCAGAAGGTGATGGCGCAAAACGGCCACGATATTCACGCGTTGGCGTGTTAACGGCTGTGGTAGACATGGGCTAATTAAAGGATATTAACCGCGTCCAGATTGTTTTTCTTTAATTTCCGCAAGCGTTTTACAGTCTACACATAAATCAGCTGTAGGACGCGCTTCTAGGCGGCGGATACCAATTTCGATACCACAAGATTCACAATAACCAAAATCGTCTTCTTTGATTAATTGAATCGTTTTCTCAATTTTCTTGATCAGTTTACGCTCACGGTCACGAGTACGAAGTTCTAATGAGAATTCTTCTTCTTGTGCTGCACGGTCTACTGGATCTGGAAAGTTAGCTGCTTCGTCTTGCATATGCGATTTAGTACGGTCTACTTCGTTACGTAAATCGTTACGCCAAGCTTCTAAAATTGTTTTAAAATGAGCACGTTGTGCATCATTCATATACTCTTCACCTGGCTGTTCTTGATATGGTTCCAACCCGGCCTGAGCCAATAACCCTAGTTTTTTTTGGTCTGGCATAACTTTCTCCTAAATCCTTAATATTTTGCCCAGCGTTAGCCGGCGGCTATAAATAGCAGAATCATTAGATTGAGGCAAATTTATTTTTAATTAATCCTCTTGACCTCGGACTAATGATTGCTCAAATAATTATGGGCGGTGTTATAAGCCCTTAACTATCCGTAAATTTTTTAAATTTGCTAAGTTATATGGGCAAAAAAAAATAATACAACTTAAATCGTGCTTTTATTGTCGTTTTAGTAAAAGAGTAGCTTAGGCGATGAATGGGCATTTTTCCTGTATTTTTATCTCATCAGCATATATTTTTGCTTTGTAAGCAATAACTTCAACGCCTTTTTCAATTGCATCAGTTAAAAGTTGTGCGTATTTAGGGTCAATATGAGTTGCCGCACTTACTTGGTTAATACCTTCATGTAAAACAGCAAATAAAAGGACCGCACGATGTCCTTGCTGCACCATTTCGACAAGCTCTCGAAGGTGCTTTTGGCCACGCTCAGTTTTTGCATCGGGAAAATACCCTTGCCCAGACTGCGGCTCTGTTTGCGACAGTAAGGTCACTGACTTGACTTCAACATAACAATGAGGTTTTTGATCATCTGTTAATAAAAAGTCGATGCGGCTGTTTTCTTGGCCGTATTTTACTTCTGCAGTAATGGTTTGGTAGTTTGCAAGTTCAGCAATCGTGCCTGCTTCGAGCGCTTCTTGCACAACATTATTTGCTATAGCCGTATTTACACATATCAATTGGTTAAATTGGTTCTGGGTTAATTGCAGCGAATGAGGATATTTGCGTTTGGCATTATCGCTTGTTGAATAAAAAGCATTAAAGCCAGGCTCTGCACAGCCTGTCATTTTGCCGGTATTAGCGCAGTGAGCTGTAAACTCTTCTCCGTCAGCCGTTTTTAAGTCAGCTAAAAAGCGCTTGTAACGCTTAATTAAGGTGGCTGATTGTAATGCGGGAGTAAATTTCATAACTTTAAATAATTCGTTTTTCTTTATTGTATGTGATTCAAGACAAGGATAGAACCAAACAGCATAACGCTATTTATCGCAAGCTGTTGGGAACTGACGAAGGCTGTAGTAAACTCAAGCAACATTTTTAGCGCAAAGAGTATTCTAACATGTCAGAAAAATTTCTAGTTCAACTTAGCGAGCAGGGCGCTGCCGCACATTGGGGCGAAAAAGCCGCTCTTTCTTTTACTGAACAAGGCGCAACTGTTCATCTAACTGAGCAAGATACACTTAAAAACGTACAAAAAGCAGCACGTACGTTAGCTAATCAAGGCTTAAAAAATATTGCGTTAGTAGGCGATGCTTGGTGCACTGAATCTCAATGGGCTTTCTATCAAGGCTTTGTTTCACCTAAGAATTTAGATGCTATTGAGTTTGCTGAAAATGCAAAAACAGACAGCAAAGAACTAGCTTCTTTAAAGCAAGCGGCGACGTGGGCTCGTCAAATGATCAATGGCACAGCTGATGATATTTTCCCAGAAAGCCTAGCCGGTAAAGCGGCGGAGTTTATTCAGTCATTAGCGCCTGAGCACGTAAGCTACCAAATCATTAAAGGTGATGCTTTATTGGAGCAACAGTGGATTGGTATTCACGCGGTAGGTCGTGGTAGTGAGCGTCCACCGGTATTATTAGCATTAGATTACAACCCAACGGGTGACGAGAACGCACCTGTTGCGGCTGCTTTAGTTGGTAAAGGCATTACGTTTGACTCAGGCGGTTATTCTATCAAGCCAAGTGAAGGCATGTTAGGCATGAAGTGCGACATGGGTGGTGCTGCTACAGTAACTGCGGGCTTAGCGCTAGCTATCAGCCGTGGTATCAACAAACGCATTAAATTATTCTTATGTTGTGCAGAAAACCTTATTTCAGGTCATGCCTATAAACTTGGTGATATCCTTACTTATAAGAATGGTACAACGGTTGAAATCGTTAACACCGATGCAGAAGGCCGTTTAGTGCTTGCTGATGGCTTAATGGCTGCAGGTGAGTCTGGTGCGCCATTAATCATTGATGCAGCAACACTAACAGGCGCTGCGCTTGTTGCTGTTGGTCAAGAGTACAATGCATTGTTTGGTCTTGATAAAGAGCTTGTACGTGACGTACAAGACTTTGCAGAGCAAGAAATGGAAGCCGCTTGGCCATTACCACTTGAAAAATGGCACCAACAAAACTGCCCATCACCATATGCAGATACCGCAAATAGTCGTCCTCAAAAAGGCGGTGGTTACGGTGGCGCTTCTAATGCAGCTGGCTTCTTATCACGCTTTGTGCCAAATGAAGGCAAAGGTTGGGTGCATATTGACCTTGCGGCTGCATTTAACATGGGCAGCACAAGCGAGTGGGCTGCTGGCGCGACAACACAAGGTATGCGTACCGTTGCAAGAACATTACTAGAAAAAGCATAAGCAAATATCTATAGGGCGTGTTGACCTTTTATGATTAACTTTGCAGCAGTGTGTTTGGTATTTAGGCAAGGCAGAGCCTATGTAGTGTGGTTGTTCCACATAAATAGGCGATAACGCAGCATTAATGCCAAACACGTGCTGCCCTTCGGGTTCTTCCTAGGGGCGATTAACTCTTTGTTGCTCGATTTTTACTTAGCCCACTAGGTTACAAATCTCGCGCCGTGATTAAATCGCCCCTAGAGTGAACAAATTTAATCCACAAAGGTCAACACGCCCTTATTAAGCCCCTTAATTTTATCTAAGTTAAGGGGCTTTTTTGATCTAACAGGTAATTTTACAAACTGATACAAGCTTTTTTGAGTAAATTAGTATAAAATCCCGCCCCACATTTTCTCATCCTGTGGTTAGTTTTTATTAAATTAGCTACACTTGAATGATCATTCACACTGGGGTCTCTATTTATGTCAGATAAGTGCTATATCACTGCGCAGCAGCTTCTTGAAGATTCATTTCGTGTTGCGGCACAAGTTTATGAAGATGGTTTCCGTCCTGATTTCATCATTGGTATTTGGCGTGGTGGTGCTCCAATTGGTATCGCAGTTCAAGAGTATTACGATTACAAAGGTATCGAAACTGACCATATCGCAGTACGTACTTCTTCGTATTACGGTATTAACCAGCAATCTAAAGAGATCAAAGTTCACGGTTTGCATTACATCATTGAAAATGCCAATGCAGATAACTCATTACTAATCGTTGATGACGTATTCGATTCTGGTCGTAGTATTGTTGCATTAAAAGAAAAGCTTTCTGAGCTAATGCGTTTAAACCTACCACGTGATATCCGCGTTGCATGCCCATACTACAAGCCGAAAAACTCAAAGGTAGACATGGTGCCAGATTATTACATTCATGAGTCTGAAGAGTGGCTTGTGTTCCCTCATGAGCTTTCAGGCCTAACGCCAGACGAAATTATCGAAGGTAAGTCTGATTTAGCTAACATCCACGACATTTTACTTGAAAAGTAACCTTGTCTAAATTTTTCATAAAAGGCTCTTAGTGAGCCTTTTTTATTGTCTTAAATTAAGAGCGTAAAACTCCCCATTGATAATAGTGGTAGTTTAAGCAGCGTAAATGCATTGATGCTTATCACAAAAGAGAAACTTGGTGTTTATGTATATTTTTTAAAGGCAATAAAAAACCGCGCATAAGCGCGGTTTTAAAAGCTTTATTAGCGTTGTGGACTAGCCACCGTTACCAGCGCCACCAGTACCACCAGTACCACCAGTACCACCAGTGATTGGTTGCTCTTCAACTTCACAAACTACAGGAATGTTTAAGCTAGCTGCAGTCGTATTTGCAGCGATACTTTGGCTTAACCAACGTTTTGTTAGTGGGTTTTGATACTTAACACTGTAAGAAACATTCTCTGCTTGCTCTAGAGTTACAGGGAAAGTTCCTTTTGCGTAGAAGTTTCTGATCATACGATTGTTTCGTAAAAGTTTGATATTTGATGCTGTAGGTACAGGAGACGTTCCAACATCAAAATCATCGGTATTGCTACAAACAAATTGTGGAGTCAATTGTTTGGTAACAAAAGTCGGTGGAGCCACAGTAAGTTCAAGATCTGCTCCATTTAACTCACAGAGATTAGATGTAGTTAACGCTGAAGCAGTATCATCAGTACTACCAACTACACCATCAAGAACGTTCTTATTGTCGCGTAAAATCTTAACTTTGACTGGAAATGATGGTGGGTAATTAAATTTAGCTTTAGAATAGTTGCCATCATAAATTCTATAAACTGTTCTATAGCCACGTGATTCTAACGCAATTGAAACAGGTACTGTATTGGCATCACCATTCGAGTCAACAATATCAAATGAAACACTAGAACAAGTACGGTTATTAAAGTAGTCAAGGTTCCAGTATGATAAGTGGTTTACATCTACTTCTACATCAAATGTAGCAGTTGCACCACTGTCAACAACTAGGCCATAATTTTCAAAGCTCCATTTACCAGCATCTTCGTCATAACTCCAAACTGGGAAAATGTCATTAGCTTCTAAAGCTCTTACAGTAGGATTAGTTATTTGGCACACACCATTTTTAAAAGCAGAAGCTTCAGCTTGGGTTGTCAAATCCCCTTCAGCTGATGAATCGAACTTGAACGCACATGGGTTCGAAGTGTTTTTGTCTACCTGCATTGCAACAGTTAAAGAGTTACCTTCACCAAAAGTCTTAACTTTATTACCTGCATCATCGGTAAGCTCAATTGCAACAAAGCCACCTGACGTAAAAGAACCCGCCACTTCGGAATCTGAACCATCAGGATTAGCAACTGAAAGCCCTAAACCACCAGGAAAAGCATCTAGTGAAGAGTCTTCAGAAGCATCAGTTTCAGCTTCGGTTGTGTCACGAGTAGCTTCATTCGAAAAGTAACCAACAGTTAATGAAGGTGCGCTAGTTAAAGCTACGCCGTCTTTATCTAAAAATTGAGTACCATTTTTAATCTTAACAGTAGTACCGCCAACAGCCTTAGTTGCTTTGCTTGAAGGGATTGACTGAGTTAAGCTAATTTCTTCTGCGCCATCAAGTACTAGGCCTGTACTTGGATCGTAGCTTGCAGAGACACCATCACCTGCTAAATCACTTAGTGATTTTGTATCTGCAACAATTGCAACATCTGAATCTTGAAGTGTACGAGGTGTTAGACGGATTTCAGCAGCAACTACATTCTCAGTTGTAGTTAGAGAAACTGAACCAGAGTTAGATAAATAACCATCAGCAGTGATAACAAAGTCATAGCTTACGCCATCAGCAGGGATAGATTCTAAAGCGTAACCAAATGTACTACCAAGTACAGATTTGTCTTCATCTGTTAGTGCGTTACCATCAGTTGTTAGTAAGCCATCTTCATCACTCGTGAAGCTAATCGTTGCAGTTACATCATCATCAAGTTCAGCACCAGTAGCATCAACAACGCTAATCGTGATCGCACCAGCTTGAAGTTCAACAGCTGTAGGTGGAACAGCTACATCTTGTGTTGGAACTGGTGGCTCAGGCACTGTGTCGTTTTTGTCGTCATCACTCAAACAACCACTTAAGCTTAAAGTGACACCTAACGCTAGCGCTAGCTTGGTTAGTTTAAATTCATTGTTTCCCATAATCGTTACCTTTCTTTCCTTTCTCGTAAAGTAATCAGACTTTTATTAGAGCAAATAGTACCGGTTTGTGCACCGAAAAAACGCCACACATGGTTATCTGTTATTGAAGGATAAGCGTACATTATATATACGTCAAGTGAACATTATATATACTTTCATTAATAAAATAAGAAAGTTCTGTCTCATCTTTCAGGTGTAACTTGTGACAACACACCGCTTTGCAAAATTATAATACAGAGCTTTGCTGTTAAAAAGCTTAACTCTATGAATATTTATAGATTATCCAACTGAACTTATGCTGACTTTGCTTTTCAGTTTGGTAATATTATTTTAAAGCATTTAAGAAAAA
Source organism: Pseudoalteromonas sp. S4492 (assembly GCF_005886115.1). NCBI lineage: Bacteria > Pseudomonadati > Pseudomonadota > Gammaproteobacteria > Alteromonadales > Pseudoalteromonadaceae > Pseudoalteromonas > Pseudoalteromonas sp. S4492. Next base: position 59,095 of record NZ_PNCP01000051.1, on the reverse strand, counting down.
TTTGTAACACATTTATAACTGCGCAAAACTTTCGACGTAGTCGCTAAGCTTGTCGATATCTACTACTTGTAAGCCTTGATTACTACGCTGCACTAAGCCTTTTTCAACCAATTCTGTAACGACGCGTCTATATGCTCTTTCGGTGGTGGCAAAGCGCTCAGCTTCAGCATTTACGGTAGGGTAGGCACGCAGTAACGTTGGGTTACTGTTTTCAGCTCTTAATAAGCAATCTTTAGCTATGTTGTAGCTAAGTGGTAATAGCAGCTTATCTAAATTTATTTTTTGGTTTTCTTGGAATTTAGCGGCAATTGTTTGCGCTGTGTACAAGCTTAACTCTGGCTTTTCTAAGAGTAGTGCGCGCCAATGTTTAAGCTCAATTAGGTTATAACTTACATCGCTAAAGCACGTAACTGTGTAGATACACGGGTAGTTATTCAGTGCTTCAATTTCACCAATCAGAGTGTTGTTACAATCAAGCTGGCCTAAAAGAAGGCGTCGGCCATTACCCACGTCATAGCTGAACGACACTGTGCCACTTCTCACTAATACGAGTTTTGACAAAGGTTGATCTTGGTGGATCAGCACTTCTTTTTTAGCTTGTTGAAAACTACTGCCAGCAAATGTCAGTAATTGGTCAACAAGATAGCTTGAAAAATGATATTGAAACATTAACGCCGCTCTTCGGACAATTGTCCTATTTATTACATCTTAATGACGTTAGCATTAAGATTCTAAGAATTTACGCTAACTTGCTAGTAAGGTGATTCACGTTACTGATACCTTCATTTCCCGTGTAATGATTTTAAAGCCAAGATTATTCTTAAGCTTTACAAGGTTTTTAGTAAGTTAGCTTTTTTATTTTATTGTCAAACTAGCACAGAGTGCGTCAAAAAAAATGACAAGCTCCAATGCTAACCTAAAGCCTAGGAGAGAACAATTGAGTTGGGAATATTTAGGCTATTTAGCGTCAGCACTGTTGGTTGCTTCTTTGACAATGAGCGATGTAGTAAAACTACGCTGGCTCAACCTAGCAGGGTGTATTGCATTTACCTTCTACGGACTGGCAATAGGTGCCGTTCCGGTGGCCTTCACCAATGGTTTACTGGCGTTTGTGAATATTTTCCACATCATTAAATTAAAGCGTCAGCAAAAAGCTGACGCCGAGTAATATTATTCCTCTTTTTTATATTTTAGCTCGCCCGCAATCCAAGTTTGTGTCACGTTTATATCGTGGATCTCAGAGACTGGCGCTTTGTAATAGTCTTTATCAATCAAGATAAAGTCAGCCCATTTGCCTTGCTCTAAGCTGCCAAGCTTAAACTCTTGATGTGCAGCATAAGCACCACCTAAAGTAAACGCACGCAAAGCTTCATCACGCGATAGCAGCTCTTGTGGTCGCCAGCCACCTTCAGGAAGTTGATTATGATCCATTCGTGTAATGGCTGAATATAAGCCATCAAACGGATCAGCAAGCTCTACAGGAAAGTCAGAACCTGCTGCAATTACAGAGCCTTGCGCTAAAAAGGTTTTCCAAGCATACGCCCCTTCAAGTTGTTTTTCAGTCAGGCGCTGCTCTGCCATATGCATATCAGAGGTTGCATGAACAGGCTGCATTGAAGGAATAATTTTTAACGTTTTAAAACGAGGGATATCTTCAGGAGTCACAATTTGTGCGTGTTCAATTCGGTTACGAAGTAAAATGCCACCGGTTTTTTTAAACACATTTTCATAAGCATCGAGCACCACGTGATTGGCTTTATCACCAATTGCATGGGTGTTCGCACTAAAGCCATGAGCAAAGCTTAAGTTGAATAGCTGTTCAAGCTTTTCTTGGGTTTCAAGCATTAAGCCGTGGTGATTTTTACGATCTGCGTATTCCTCGATGAGGGCTGCGCCTCGACTGCCTAAAGCACCATCTGCATACACTTTGACACTTCGAATCGACAGCATGTCATTCATGTCTTTATATTTGCCTGCTTTGAGCATGGTTTCTAGTTGAGGATCGGCAGCACTTAGCATGGCTACGATTCTGACAGGAAGGGTATTTTGCTCAGAGCGCTGCTTGTACACTTGCCACGTGTCGTAATCGATACCGGCATCATGGGTTGATGTAATACCCAAACTTAGTAGATGTTTACCTGCATTATCTAATGCCGTATTAATGCTGGCATGGCTTGCTTTTGGTACATGTTGGGTAACAAGCGTTTCGGCTTTATCAATGAATACCCCAGAAGGTAACCCTGAATCCAGCTTTAAAATTTCACCGCCGGCAGGAGAGGGAGTTTGTTTATCAATACCTGCAAGTTCCATGGCTTTTGAGTTAACCCATACAGCATGGCCATCAACGCGAGAAAGCACTACAGGTTTGTCTTTTACATATTTGTCTAAATCAGCTGCAGTTGGAAACTCACCGCCAGGCCATTGCTCTTGATTCCAACCGCGACCAATGATCCAACCTTGTTTATCTTTGGCAAACTCAGCCAGCATTTTGCCAACCTCATCTGCCGAGTGCGTATTTCTGACATCAAGTTGTGAAAGGTTATTACCTAAACCAATTACATGGCCGTGAGCATCGACTAAGCCAGGTAACAATGTGGCTTGCTTGCCATCAATTGCGGTGGCGTCAGGGAAGCTATTTTTAATTGAGTCATTGCCTGTTTTTACGACTTTACCGTCTTTAAAAACCAGTGCAGAAAAGTGTTGGGTTTCGCCTTTGTAGGTAGGCGTGTAGCCATTTACATTATAAATAACAGTGGTGTTGGCAAAGCAGCTAAGTGAAGCTGTTGCTAGTAAGCTGATGATGAGTTTCATAATCTTCTAATAGTTTTTATTGATTTATGAAAACAGTATCAGAGTTGCAGTAAACTGCAACTCAGCAGTAAGTAAATAATTAACCGTAACGCTTTATTTGCTTGCGTAGACCTTAAATTCACTAAGCGATAATTTATTATCTTTATCGCTGTCGTAGTTTTTGAAACGTGACCACAGAGCAGGGTCTCTCGCAGACTCTGAGCGAGTCAGGTAACCATCGTCATTACGATCAAGTTGTTTAAATTTTTCACCAATACTATCTGCAGCAAAACTCACTGTGCTAGTTACACAACATAAAATTAGGCTGGCAAAGGTTAATTTTGACATTACTTTAACTCTTGTTTGTTAAATAGTGTTTAAATTCAAGGAGCGAGATTTGTTGATCTTTATCTGTATCCCACTGCGCCATGCGTTTTTGCAAGTGCGGTTGCGATGACAGTTCCTGCACAGATAAAAAGCCATTTTTATCTTTATCAAGGTGATCAAATCTTTGTTTTACATCCAATGCTAAGCTATTGAAGCTTATAGTAATTAAGGTACATGAAGCAAGCCAGAAAATTCTCATAATTACACTCCTTTATAAATAAAAGTGCTTGCCATAATTTAACTCCCAAAATTTAAATCCGTTTACACATTCCCTCTGGGATTATGGCAAGCACTTTAAGCCGTTAAGGTTTGAATTTTTCAAACTCTTGTTCAGACAGAACCTGATCGCCGTTTTCATCCAGATCGGCAAATTGCTTAAGTAGGTTATCGTGTTTGGTTGCTTCAGTTAATGAAATCTCGCCGTCGGCGTTAATATCAAACTTAGCAAATCGAACATCCATTTGTGATGCTAGAACGGTGGCGCTGATAACTAAAAACATCAGCGAGAATGCAGCTAATAGTTGTTTCATTACAATCTCCTATTGAATAAACGACTGAAACTCAGAAAATGAAATTTGGCCATCTTGGTTACTATCAATTTGCGTAAAGTTGCCATGTAATAATGCATCTTCAGATGCTTCAGCTTCACTCAAAAAACCATTACTGTCTTTATCGAGTTCGTTAAACGTTGTTTGCAAATCAAGTGCATAACTACTTAACGAGATGAGACTTATAAGCAGGGTGGCTGCCAAGGCCGTTACTTTCATTTTGTGTCCTAAATAACTAATTTGCTTAGTACTAATCAAAATCAGTGCCAATTTTAAAAGTACATAATTATCAATTGGTTATAGGTTTTATGTGGTTTTGAATGCGAAATAGTTACAGGGTGTTGTGTCTTTTTTGCAACGATTTTCAGGTGTTAAAAGTTTATCCATTTTATTTCAATGAGTTAGTTTGTTGCTAAATAGCAACTTTGTATCGGTTTTTGGGTGAAAATCAGTCCTTTTTAAGGTCGGATTCAGCGAGTGTCTAAGTTTGTTCACTAATAATCAGCATCTGCAATTATGTTGAGAGTGAATATGCAAAATAAAGTAGCGATAAAAATAAAACAGTTACTAAATTGGCGACCTAGTCTTATTGGCCAGTTCGTCTGTAGCATTTTGCTGTCTTTGCTGCCGTTATCCTTGGTGGTGATTTTATTTTTAAATGCGCTCAATAAGCAGCTTGCAGTGACTCAAGAAATCGTCGGTGACAATTACGAAATTACCAAAGCATTCAATAACCTCAAACAAGACTTAAATAGCCTTGAACGAGCAACTCGACAAAACTGGGTGCTTAAAAGTGAATCCCTCGATAGCTTAATTGCCAACAAGTGGCAATCGTCACTGCAAAGTGTCGATGAGCTCATTTTCTTAAGCCCAACCGCTGATTATGTCTCGCAGTGGCGGCAATTGGCTGAGGTATTACAGTTTGCGCATCAACATTTATTAATAGAACAAAAGCAAGATGGTGAGCTGTTTGCACCCGCTAGTAAGCTTATCAGTGAGCAAACAAATTGGCTCAAAGAGCAAAATGAATTACGCATCACAAAAAATCAGCAGCAATTAAAAGCACTTCAAGCTTCATTTATTAATTGGTTAGTTGCGTTAATTCCACTCACGTTATTGGTCGGGGGCGGGTTTCTTTGGCGGATCAGCGGACGGCTCAGGGAACTCACACATGTTATTGATAAACTTGGACAAGGCCATTGGCAGCAAAAAATTCAAGTTCGAGGCTCCTCAGAGTTAGTTGAATTAGGTAACAAACTAGAGTGGGTTCAAGCACAGCTACATATGCTTGAGCAGCAAAAAGATACATTTTTACGCCATGTGACACATGAATTAAAAACCCCCCTAGCTTCGATGGTTGAAGGCACAGACTTACTCGCAGATGAAATTGTTGGCCCAATCAATAGTGAGCAACAAGCTGTCCTTGGGCTAATAACGCAAAGTATGGTGCGACTCAGAGCCATGATTGAAAGCTTATTGAGTTACAACGCTATTCGCACGAGTAAGCAAAGCCTAAGCGAGCTTAACTTTAACTTGATGATGAATAAAATTGAGCGTCATTTTGAGCACCGATTATCAGCGCGTGACTTATCCATTGTGTGGGTGAATGAGTTACCAAATAAAGCCTTGTTTATCTCAATTGAGCTACTTGAAATGGTGCTCATTCAGCTGACTTCAAATGCGTTAAAGTTTTCGCCGGAACATGAGTCAGTGACAATAAAAGCAAGCTTAAAACAGGGACAGTTAATTTTGAGTGTCAGCGACTTAGGAGTAGGGATAGAGGATACTGAAAAAGCCGCTGTATTTGGGGCTTTTTACCAAGGAAAAAATGCAAAACAACATACTGAAATGGGCAGCGGGCTTGGTTTAACCATAGTTAAAGAAACCGTTGAACAATTAAACGGTAAGCTCTCTATTACAGATAATGAGCCACAAGGGTGTGTATTTACAGCCATTTTACCAATTCAATTAACCCAAGGAGTTAACTGATATGGGCTTAGCGAATAAAGCCAGTTTTATGCTTGTTATAGGCACACTTTTTATAACAGGGTGCACGATCACGCAAAAGCATGTTGAGCCAGAGCAAGTAGAGCCGACAACAGATGTGAAACCTCAAGGGCAACCTAATCCCAAGCCTCGGCCGAAAAGTGAGCCGTTATACCCGCCTGCAAGTACAGTCATTGCTTGGCATGCAGCCAAGTGTGGTGGCTTTAAAGCGTCTTCTGATAAAGCAAATTATGTTGGCGAAAATGAGCTAAAGCGTCTGTTTGAGTCAATTTGTTTACTCGGTGCTTCAGAGCCAGAAAAAGCCCTTAATCAGCTTGAAAAAAGTGACCATGCTTTTTATTGGCCAGATGATATTAAGCAGTATCTATGGTTACAAAAACAATATTTACAACAGAATTTAGCGGCAAAACAAGCTAAGCAAGCACTGAGTGATGAAATGGAAAAAACCTTATCGTCGCTTGCGACTATCGAACAACAACTTCTGCTACGTGAAGAAACCAAGGAGCAGTAATCATGAATGAAGTAACAAAACCACGGGTTTTATTAGTAGATGACGATGCGAGTTTATTAAAGTTACTAGCGATTAGAATTGAGTCTAAAGGCTATTTGGTTAGTACAGTTGAAAGTGGCATTGAGGCATTACAAACGCTAAAAAACCAAACCTATGATGCGGTGATCACCGACTTAAGAATGGATGAAATGGACGGTATGGCTCTACATCGTCAGTTACAAAGTCGTTATCCTTCAATGCCGGTGATTATGATGACAGCACATGGTTCGATACCTGATGCAGTGGAAGCGACGAAGCAAGGTATATTTGCATTTATTACCAAACCGGTTGATAAAGATGAGCTGTTCGACAGCCTTGCTAAAGCTATCGAGATCCATGGTGTACATGGTGATGAAACACCCACACAAACAAATATTGTCACCCGTAGCGGGGCGATGTTGCATCTACTTGAGCAAGTTAAATTGCTTGGTCCAACGCAAGTGAATGTATTGATCTCCGGTGCTAGTGGAACAGGTAAAGAACTCCTTGCACAAGCGATACATCAACACAGCCATGTTAGTGATGGGCCATTTGTGGCAATTAACTGCGGCGCTGTGCCGGGAGAGCTTTTAGAGTCTGAATTATTTGGACATAAAAAAGGTGCGTTTACAGGTGCAGTCAAAGACCATCAAGGTTTGTTTCAACAAGCACAAGGTGGTACCCTTTTTCTAGACGAAATTGGTGATATGCCGCTAAATTTACAAGTAAAACTGCTAAGGGTTTTACAAGAGAAAACCATTCGTCCTGTAGGCTTTCAAGAAGAGATCCCAATTGATGTGCGGGTGGTGTCGGCGACTCATAAGAATCTTCCTGAGGCAATCAATAATCAGCAGTTCCGTGAAGATTTATATTACCGATTAAACGTGGTGAACTTAAAATTGCCTCCGCTTTGTGAACGCCGAGAAGATATCAGTTTGCTAGCACAGCATTTTGCAGGTCTAATTGCTAAACGTATGGGGCAAGATCAAAAGCAGTTTGCCAATGATGCAATGCATGCTTTGGTTCGCTATGACTGGCCGGGTAATATCCGTCAATTACAAAATGTGATAGAGCAGGTAGTAGCCCTTACACCTGGTAAAGTGATTGCAGCTCAGTTAGTAGAGAGTGCCTTAAACAGTAATGTTAATATTGCTGAGCCACTTTCGTTAAATGATGCAAAAAAAGAATTTGAGCGAGATTATTTAATTAATACGCTGAAAATGTCAGCGGGTAATGTTGCCGAAGCCGCAAAGCTTGCGAAACGTAATCGCTCAGATTTTTATAAATTAATTAAAAAGCACAACATTAATGTTGAAAGCTTAATATAAGGAAAAACATGGCGCTTTTTTTAGTCTATCTGGGCGGTCGTATTCAAGGTTGCCACATTGAAATGCACGACGTTCGATTTGTCGTAGGTGATAACATTGAACAAACCTATTCAAAATTAAAAGCACAGTGGGTGGGTGATAAAAGCAATGTGCACATGGATAGTTACATGCAAATTCAGCACATCGATGGCTATCAGGTCGAAGTGGTTGATACTGCGCATCACCAAGCTGAAAAACTGTATTTTGTAAATTTAGGTGCTTACCGAGCTGATAGTCTTGCGGAGCAACATGATTTTGCATTGTACGTTGCGCGTAGCAGTGAAGAAGCAAAGCAACGCGCTAAAGAGTCTTTATTGGCGGGAATGACTCATCTTCATAAAGATGACTTACACGATGTAGACGATTGTTTTGCGATTGATTTGTTAGATAGCAACTTATCAATAAAATTAACGCCAAGCGGGCAAGCTCAAGCAATGAAGCCCGATTGGTTTGGCTATTACGTTCTTTGATCTAATCTTGGTTATCGTTTTTACTGGCAACTTTAAAGGCGATAATCACCAATCCAAACAAAGCAAATGGCAGTGCAGCGAGTAAATACTCAACGGTATGGCTGTCTTGATAGTTAGGCTGAAGTAGGAAGTGACCTGCAACACAAAGTAAAATAGCCACGAACAAAACGGGCAGTAAAATCAGTTCTTTTTTAGGTGAGTGTTTTTTCATTACAAGGCGTTATATTCCAAAGGTGCGCCATTGTAATGAGCTACCCTTAGCTAGGTCAAATAAGTTGCTTTATAGTTTGCTTTATATTGCGCTGTATCAACTTTTTTTGTGTCAGCTTTTACAGGCTGCTTTTTTGGAGCCGCTGGTTTATCGGTTGCTTCATTATAGCTAAATAGCCCCATAATGAACTCAATCTCTTCACGTTGTAATCCAGATCGCATGATGCCCTCCAAAGAATAATTTGCCTTTTGTATTACAAATATTACGTCCTGTAATCTGAATTATCGGTGAATACTCAGTCATTAAACTGTAATCATATGTAACGCAAATATGCTTATTTAATAGGCAACTCCACAGTAAACACAACACCTGTGCCATCATCTAAATTTTCTGCCAATACTTTACCGTGATGGTAATCGCAAATAAGCCTTACAATATAAAGACCTAAACCCAAGTGTGGCTGCTGCTGATGTTGCTGACTTCTCACCGAGACCATTGAGTCGAAAATGTGTTCAACTAAACCGTCAGGGAGCAGAGGCCCTTGGTTGCTAATTGTTAATAATGCATGGTGCTCTTGCTTGGTTAAGCTGACTGAAATTGTGCTTTGCGGGGTTTTAAACTCAAGTGCGTTGTTGATGAGCTTATCGAGTAATTGGGCAATAAATTCTGGTGCGCCACTAACATTTAACGGCTCTTTACAAAGTGACAAGGTAAATAGGCTTTCACCATAGGTTATTTGATAGCCCTGCATGCAGCCGGTGATCACCTTGGTTAGGTCAAACTCTTCTGCCTCGGCACTTTGAATACTTTGTTCAAGGCGCGTTGCTTCACTCATGGTGGTAATAATTTTACCTAACCGCTCAACCCCTTCACTGGCACGGTCGAGGTATTTTTGACTCAGTTCAGATTGCGGCTGCATTTGTAAATTTTCAAGCGATGAGCGCACAACAGCCACGGGCGTACGCAGCTCATGGGAGAGTCGTGATGACATATTTTCTAAGTAATCAGTATAACCACTTAAACGGCTAACAATGTTGGCAAAGCTGCGAGAAAGGTCGCCAATTTCGTCATTCGAATCGGCATAAGTAATTTTGCCGGTGATCCGCCCTTGGGCATCAATGGCTTGCTCGGCATTGTCACGTAAGCGGCGAATACGGCTGGAAATTCTTGAAGCAAAAAAGAATAGCGTTACAGTACCAACAAGCATCACCGCTAAAATGACATTAAAGAGCTTCTCTAACGATTTATTACGCAGGGTGCGCACGCCATTGGTGGTTTCTTCTGCGATTACTGCACCAATGACTTTGTCTTGGATCCAAATAGGGTAGGCCGCCGATAAAATAACGGCTTTGTTATCTGGAGTTAAGCGCCATGATGATGCAGGTTTCCCATTTAAAGCACTGGCTATGTGAGTACCTTGCATCGCTGCGACATCATGTAAGGTATCAATAAACTCATTTTCTGGGCGAGTTAAAATTTTATAGTAAAGTGGGTGTAAGTAATCTTGCTCAAAGCGTTGCCACCAGGTTGTTGCGGGCTCCTCTTTTAGGCCGTCTGCCCAAACGCCATCGGCATGATGAATTGAGCCTGATTGTGCAAGTACGCGATGATGGTTATCGACGACCCAAATTCGACTGCCACTGTGGCCCATACCTTTCAAAATACGGTTAATTTCTGGCGAAGGTACTAAAACAGAGCCGATATCATTAGGGTTTTGTAGGTTTGAGGTCGACATAAGCTGAGGCTCAACCTTGTCTTCATCCCAATCTTCAATAGCAAAACCAAGCTTATTACCTAGCATCGAAAGCGGAAAACGCAGTTCTATGTTGTAACCCGTGTCGGTGCTTTTAAAATAGCCTTGGATTTTAGTGATAGGCTCTTGTGTCGAAGCATCAAAGGCATTAACCCAACCATCTTGGCGGGCGGCCACCACATAACTTTTAAACTCACCTTCAGGTGTTTTTAACATGATCTGTAAGTGATCATTACGGGTAAAGCTGAGCACATTTTTAGCTCGATACACCAGTGAGCTATCAGTGACTTTAAATGCCGCATAAAGGTAGTTCTCGTACTTGCCTACCATGTGATCAAAACTTAGATCACTTTCTTGATGCTCATTGCTTAGCCCTTGTAAGTAGCGTTTGTCATAATGCCAAAATAAGCTTTGATAAGGCTGCCACTCCGACAATTTACCATCAAGTTGAATCGGGTTATTTAGATTATAGGCATATAAATCTCGGCCTTTTACAACTTGATCTAAAAAGTTGGTTTGCGAGTCAAACAAAGCAGGGCGCTCATGTAATGCCGTTGCAAGTGCGCGGGTGGTGCCCACTAAGGTTTTTTCTTGTCCTTGCCTTAAGAACTTTTCCATTTCCCAAACATATTCATAGCCAAGCCAAGGCAATAAAAATAAAAAGCAGGATAAGAAAATAAACTTAGTTCTAAGCCCCAAACGCAGCATTAAGCTTGCTCCCAGCGATAACCCATACCGTAAACGGTATCAATGCAGTCAAATGCATCATCTAAAGCAATAAACTTTTTACGTATGCGTTTTACGTGTGAGGTAATAGTACTGTCATCAACATAAATTTTCGCATCACTCATTAATTCGTTGCGGCTTTTTACATGGCCTGGACGCTGCGCAAGTGAATGTACCATCCAAAATTCTGTCACAGTTAAATCAACCAGTTGCTCTTGCCAAAAAACCTGCATGCGCTGAGTATCTAACTTTAACGGGCCGCGATGCAAAAGAGCGGTTTGATCGGCAGGTTGATCGAAGGCATCAAGGCGTCTAAACAAGGCACCAATTCGAGCAGCAAGATGCGCCATACTGATATCTTTGGTTAAGTAGTCGTCTGCTCCCATGCGCAGGCCACATACGGTATCAATTTCGCTATCACGGGCGGTTAAAAATATAATCGGTAAGGTTTTAGAAAGACTACGTAGTGTTTGGCAAAGTAAAAAACCACCATCCACTTCATGGCCAAGGCCAATATCAACAATAGCTAAATCGGGTAAAGATTGACTAAATGCCACTTCAGCACTGGCTCTGTCAGCAAAGCCTACAACCTGATAGCCCTGAGCGCTGAGCATTTCTGTGTAGTTTTCGCGGATTGCTGTTTCATCTTCAACGATTGCTATTTTCTTCATTGTTAATACTTACTTAAATTCTTTCTATAGCGAACTATACCTAATTTTTTGCCTTGCGTACTGGCAAAAACGCGATTGCCATTTTTCTGCCACAATTGCTCAGCAGTTTGCCTTTTTTGATCCCCTTTATTGCCATTTCGACTTGTTTTAATAGCTCCATACCAAGTTCGCAACACCAACCAATGTTGCCAAGCAATTAAGTAGAAAAAGGATTAAACCATGAAAAAATTAATTATTGCCGCTGTTATTACGTCTGCTGTATCTGTAGCCCCTTTTGCAGACGCTGCGAGTCAAACTAAACAAGAAACACCAAAAGAAACAGCCATTGGCTTAGGTGCAGGTGCCCTTGTTGGCGGCATAGTCGGCGGCCCAGTGGGTGCATTTATTGGCGCGTTTGCAGGTGGCTTAATTGGCGAAAAAGAAGCGGCAGACAACACCATTGATGAACAAGCTCACGCATTAGTTGTAATGAAAGAACAAACCGCAGATTACCAACAAGTGATTGCCGATAACGCAGCCCTAAGTGAGCAGCTTGAATTATTAGCTGACGAAAAAGAGCAGTTGCTACAAGCTCAATTGAACACCTTATTGGCGATGACGGTACAGTTTAAAACCGGCTCTAGCGAAATTGCCCCACACTTTGCAAATCAACTCGACAAAGTCGCGCAGTTATTGATTGCCCAGCCAAATCTGGCTATCGACTTAAATGGCTTTGCAGATCAGCGTGGTGATGAGTTGGCTAATTTAATGCTTTCAAAACAACGTGTAAATGCAGTGCAAAGCTACTTAATTAAACAAGGTGTGCCTCATACGCGCTTAACCGCAACCGCCTTTGGTGAGCAGCAAAGTGTTGCTGATTCAAATAACTACGAAGACAACGTGTTTGACCGCCGCGTAACCTTAACGACACGCCCCGTGTCACAAAGCAGCTTACGTACAGCACAAAGTAACCACTAATTCATCGGTCGATGGAGTGACATATTATGTTGAGTAACCGTACCAAAAGGCTCCTTTTTGGGAGCCTTTTTATCCTCTTATTAGGCTATGCAATTAACCCTGCATTTGCAGCCAATGCCAGTGCCGAACTGCGTTTTTATGATGATTCAAATAGCCAAGTGTCGTCGGGCTTATTAGTGAAAAACGATGTCACTATGACGCTCACTGGGCTTATTAATCATGTTGTTGTTAAACAACGTTATCAAAACCCGCACCCGTTTGCGGTTAATGCACGCTATGTGTTTCCGTTACCTGATGAAAGTGCAGTTCATGCCATGCAAATGCAAATTGGTGAGCGCATTATCACCGGTAACATTGCCCTTAAACAGCAGGCTGAACAGCAATTTGAGCAAGCTCAAAAACAGGGTAAACGCGCCGCTTTAGTTCGTCAGCAACGTGCGAATATTTTCTCTACTGATGTGGCAAACCTTGGAGCAGGGGAAGAGATTGAAATTACTTTGCAATACCAAGAGATAATCGGTTTTCGCGATGGTGTGTTTTCACTGCGTTTTCCAACCACTATTACACCGCGCTACGAACCTTTAACGGCAGAACTGCAGCAAAAAACGGATCTAGAAACAAAAGACACAGAACAACAGAACGACACAACAGCTAACACAGCGCAAGTGGCATCAGCGTGGCTAAAGCCTGTTTTTCATCGTGCACAAAGCCAAGAGTCTGATGCGAGCCTAAACCTTGCTATTTCGATGGATATTGGCCTTGAACTCAGTGATATCAACGCTAATTTAGCGGGCATGCAAATCGATAATCCAAGTTTTGGTCGGTACCAGTTATCACTTAATCGTGATGTTCCAATGGATAGAGACTTTGAGCTGACATTTAAACCCCTTGATAAAGCCCACTCTCAGGCTGCATTTTTTACCGAAACAGTTGCCGGACAAGAATATGGTTTACTGATGTTAGTACCGCCAAGCGACCACTTTATCTCGCAAGCTCGTCTGCCTCGCGAAATGGTGTTTGTTGTAGATACCTCCGGCTCAATGCATGGTCAATCTATGGAGCAGGCTAAACAAGCCTTGTTTTATGCCCTTTCGTTATTGGATGAAAATGACAGTTTTAACATCATCGGCTTTGATAACGAAGTGTCAGTGTTAAGTGACACGCCAATGATTGCCAATGACTTTAACATTCGCCGTGCAGAGCGTTTTATTTATGGTTTACAAGCTGATGGCGGCACCGAAATAGCAAAAGCACTGACTCAGGTACTTGATGGTAAACAGCATGATGGCTTTGTACGCCAAGTGGTGTTTTTAACCGATGGCAGTGTGGGTAACGAAACGCAGCTATTTAAACAAATTCAAACAGATTTGGGTGACAGCCGACTCTTTACCGTCGGTATTGGTAGCGCGCCTAATAGCTTTTTTATGACCAGAGCTGCCGATATTGGCCGTGGTACATTCACTTTTATTAGTAGTACCAACCAAGTCCAGCCCAAAATGCAGCTGCTCTTTGATAAGCTGGCGCATCCTGCAGTTACAGAGCTTGCTCTTGAAGGCGACAAAGCAGCACTTGAATATTGGCCATCGCCATTACCTGATTTGTATTTTTCTGAGCCGGTTTTGGTTGCCGTAAAGCTTGATGGCAGTCAGCACTTAACGTTAAAAGGGCAAACAAACACAGGGCCACTCACCATTAATTTAGCAACCGCCAATGCTGCACAAGGCGAAGGTATCGCTAGACTCTGGGCCAGACAAAAAATTAAATCGCTGCTGCTTTATAACGAAAAACAGGCGGTACGCGCAGAAGTCGAGACATTAGCACTTCAGCATCATTTACTTAGCCCTTTTACGGCCTTTATTGCAGTTGATAACTATGCGGATAATGAAATTGCAGAGCGTTCAATGCAAGTACGAAATAAACTTCCTAACGGCATGACGCTACCGCAAACCGACGGACAAAGCCGGGTGTTTATGCTACTTGGGTTGTTGCTGCTTACATTCTCATGGTTATGGCAATGGCGACGCTAAAAAAAGCGCTGCCATTATGCAGCGCCTTACTTGGTATCGCATTGTTTGTTAATGGCGGTTATATGCAGGCGAAAGCTTGGCTGGCACAGGCATTGATTGAATCAGCTTGGCAGCAAGCTTTGCAAAGTCCTAATGAGCAAGTGAGGCCTTGGTTTTACGCCGATGGTTATGTCACTGCACACATAAATTGGCCAAGCCAGCAGCAAGAGTTGACTGTACTTGCCGGTGCATCGGGGCGAAACCTTGCGTTTGCCCCCGGGCATTTTTTGCCAAGCGGTGAACTTGGCAGCTCAAAAGGGGTTTTAATAGCTGGCCATAATGACACCCACTTTGCATTTCTAAAACATGTCGCAGTGGGTGAGCAGTTCAGTATGCAGTTGCAAAGTGGCCAGATTGAACACTATCAAGTTCGTAGCATTGATGTTATTCATCAAAGCGAACAGGGCTTTTTAGCACAATCAGGCCTTTATTTATTAACCTGTTACCCTTTTGACTCGTTAGCTTCAGGGACAGAGTTTAGGCTATTGGTGTCGGCTGATAAATTATCGTCGTCTACTTCAACTCTGAGCTCTTGATGACGTTGGCTAACAATAACACCAGCGAATACCACCGCAATACTCACCCATTGCCAAAGTGTGAGTACTTCGCCAAGTAGAATGGCTGACAAAATTAACGCAAAAATTGGAATGAGGTTTGAGTAAGCAGCAGCGGTTAACACCGACACTTTACTGATGGCGTAATTGTACATGCCATAGCCGCCTAAAGTGACACATGAGCCTAAATATAAAATGCTCAGTAGGGCACTTAAGTCGTGCTGATTTTCGCTGGGTAGTTCGATAAAAAATAAAAAAGGCGCAAAGAATAAGCTACCGCTAAATCCTTGGATTGCTATTAAGGTCAGCGGTGAGTAACGGGCGACTAAGTGTTTTACGCTCACGGTATAAAACGCCGCGCAAACCATCGCCATCAACTCTAAAAAGTTACCAAGCAGTGGGTTAGGGGCTTGCTCAGTGCTTGGTGATAATAGCGTTAATAAAATACTGCCACCAATACACAAGGTAAAGCCAACGACGATGGCTTTACTGATGTACTCTTTTAATATTAAGAACGCCAAAATAGCGACGATAATTGGTAAACAAGAGACAATTACCCCAGCTTGCGATGCTGAAGTGTATTCAAGAGCATGCCCTTCAAATAAATAATAGAAACAAGGCTCAGCCAGTGACATACCAATTAAGTACTTCCAGTCACCTGGTTTGAACTCAAAGCGGATCACATAGCGCCATAAACATAAGCTAATCAATAATGTGGTTAGCATTCTTAAGAAAATGACTAACACAGGATCATAAACATTGATTGCATGCTTTAATGCAATGTAGGAGCTTCCCCATAAAAAGGTCGCGATAATTAAGCATAAACTGGCTGGCATAGGTGTCGCTATTGAGTAAAAAAACGAGAGCGCGATCCTAGCATGAATTTTTTTAACTTGTTCAAAAACTGTTAGCTGGTATATATAAATTCTCTATTTTAATTACAGAATATAAGAATCAAATGCAAAGGCCACACGTCGTTGTTGTAAAGCTGGGCACAAGCGTGCTGACAGGCGGTACCGACAAATTAGATAAAGCACACATGGTTGAACTTGTTCGCCAATGTTGTGAATTAAAAAAACAGGGTTATCAGGTTGTTTTAGTATCAAGCGGCGCGGTTGCTGCAGGTCGCGAGCAACTCATTACCCCCTGTGGTCGTTCTTTGATTGAAAAACAAATGCTTGCCGCAATCGGCCAAGGACAGCTTATTCATATTTGGCAGAGTCTGTTTGCTTTGTATGGTGTGAATGTTGGACAAATGCTATTGACCCGCGCCGATGTCGAGGACCGTGAACGTTACTTAAATGCCCGCGATACCTTAAATGCACTTCTAGCGCACAATGTGGTGCCAATTATTAACGAGAACGACGCTGTAGCCACCGCCGAAATTAAAGTCGGCGATAACGATAACTTATCTGCTTTAGTCGCAATATTAGCGAATGCTGAAAAGCTGTTATTGTTAACTGATCAAGAAGGCTTATTTACAGGCGATCCGCGCTCTGATGCCAATGCAACACTAATCAATGAAGTGTCACATATTAATGATGAACTCAGAGAGCTCGCTGGTGGCAGTGGCACCACCCTAGGTACCGGAGGTATGGCAACTAAACTGCAAGCGGCCGATATTGCACGTCGTGCTGGTGTTGAAGTGATTATTGCCAAAGGCGCAGGCAAGAATGTGATTTTAAATTGCATGGCTGATAAGCTTCCAGGTACGCGCTTTTTAAAACTCACTGCACCAAAAGATGGCCGTAAAAAGTGGCTACTTGCAGGGCCTAAAAGCACAGGACAATTAGTGATTGATGACGGCGCAAGCCTTGCGCTTAAAGAACGTGGCGCAAGCCTTTTGGCAAAAGGCGTAAAAAGTGTGCGAGGGCAGTTTGAGCGCGGTGATGTGATTGAAGTGGTGACAAGCCAAGGACAATGTATTGCTAAAGGTCTTGTTAATTTTAACCACCAAGAAATTGATCAAATTAAGGGCTGTCATTCGTCGCAAATTACTGAGTTGCTTGCATTTGCACCAAGCAGTGAAGTAATTCACCGAGATGATATGATTTTGTTATAGTTTTTTAGTAATTCTGATAAAGTTAACTAAACTAAAGTAATATGCGGTTTTGGGGACTTTTAAATGGCGGTTAACGCTTGCGGACATGACTGGGTTGTAGAAATCACCCAACAAGAAGAAGAGCCTGAGCTCGATCAGGCGCTTATTAATGCCGTGAGCGAATTAGATGAATTTTCTCGTTTCGCTATTTACATCAATAAGTTTTTTAAACCTGGCCTGCCTGCCAGGCTGCTAAATAAAGATTCAGTTATCGAAGAGCTCAGTGAACATGAAGTCAATGAGCTCATCGAAAAAGTAAGCCGTAATAAAATTCGCATCAGTCGCAACTACGGCTTTATTTCTACTTATGTGCCTATTTATTACATGGGCAATGTGGTTGGTGTACTGGTTATTGAATCTGAAAAAGAGCTTTCAGAGCGCTGTAGTATGCTCGCCATCTACATGCTGAACATCTATGCGAATCAACTGTCGTTACTTTATAAGTCGCAACTAGACCCTTTAACTGAGCTTTTAAACAGACAAACCTTTGATAAAAAAGTGATTGAAATTGCAGCCGATGCTGCAATAGAACACCTTGAACCTGACTCAAAGCATCGTCATTGGTACTTGGCGATGGTCGATATAGACCACTTTAAACGTGTAAACGATAACTATGGTCACGTTATTGGCGATGAAGTGATCTTGTTAGTGGCGCAGCTATTAAAAAATAACTTTCGCTTCGAAGATTATGTATTTCGCTACGGCGGCGAAGAATTTGCTGTGTTATTTCAAGCCAGTGACGAGCTCGATGCTCGTAATGCACTTAATCGCTTTCGTGGCTGCGTAGCAGAATACCCCTTCCCGCAAGTCGGTAACTTAACAGTGAGTAGCGGTTTTATGCCAATCTACGAATTTGAAATGGTTGCCAGTCTGGTCCAAAAAGCCGATAAAGCCTTATACCATTCTAAAAATATGGGCCGCAATCGCGTGACTGCCTATTCCGAGTTAGATATTCAACAAAGCCAACCTCAAGATGATTCAATAGAGCTGTTTTAAGGTGTTGCAGCGCGCTTTGCTGTGTTAAAATTGCCCACTATTTTTTAGAGCCCTATTGAGAAGGTAAGATGAAGTTTGTTCGTTGGTTGTTAGGCCGCATCATTTTGTTTTTTGATTTTGTATTCACGCCACGTAGTAAGAAGCGTCCAGCAGCAGAGCAAGCGGCGCTTGATTCAGTGACATCACAATTTAAGCTATATCAATTTAAAGCTTGTCCATTTTGTGTGAAAGTACGTCGTGCAATTAAACGCCAAGGTCTTTCAGTTGAAACTCGTGATGCCAAAGGCAACGAGCAATTTCGCCAAGAGCTTTTAGAGCAGGGCGGAAAAGTAAAAGTGCCTTGTTTACGTATTGAAGAAAACGGCCAAGTAACTTGGTTGTATGAATCAAACGATATCATTGCTTATTTAGATAAAGTAGCTGCTTAAAGCGGCTTTTCACTTCGATTATAGCCCGTGCTGTGCTAGCATTTGGGCAAATTTTTAATTGTCTTTTGAGAGATATAACCATGACAATTCGCACCCGTGTTGCTCCGTCACCGACAGGCGACCCGCACCTAGGTACTGCATACATCGCATTATTTAACTACTGTTTTGCTAAGCAGCAAGGCGGTGAGTTTGTGTTACGTATTGAAGATACAGACCAAGTTCGTAGTACGCCAGAATCAGAGCAAGCTATTATGGATAGCTTGAAATGGTTAGGCTTAAACTGGGATCACGGTCCAGATGTAGGCGGTGAGTTTGGTCCATACCGTCAGTCTGAGCGTAGCGATTTATATAAGAAATTTGCGCATCAACTTGTTGAACAAGGTAAAGCGTTTTATTGCTTTGCTACGAGCGAAGAACTAGACCAAATGCGTGAAGAGCAAATGGCCGAAGGCCTGCGCCCTAAATACGATGGTCGTGGTTTAAATCTTTCTGAAGATGAAATTAAAGCAAACCTTGAAGCGGGTAAGCCTTACGTAATCCGTATGAAGATCCCAAGCGAAGGCACGTTTAAGTTTAACGACTACCTACGTGGCGACATTGAGATCCCATGGGAAAACGTAGACATGCAAGTGCTACTTAAAGCGGATGGTTTCCCAACTTACTTCCTTGCCAACGTAGTTGATGATCACCACATGCAAATTAGCCACATTTTCCGTGGTGAAGAGTGGATCAACTCAGCGCCTAAGCTATTAAAATTATACGAAGACTTCGGTTGGGAAGCGCCGGTACTTGGTCACTTACCGCTTCTTCGTAACCCAGATAAATCAAAGTTATCGAAGCGTAAAAACCCAACATCAATCAACTACTATAAAGAAATGGGTTACTTACCAGAGGCGCTATTAAACTATTTAGGCCGTATGGGTTGGTCAATGCCAGATGAGCGTGAAAAGTTCACACTAGATGAGATGATTGAGCACTTTGATATGAAACGTGTGTCGCTAGGCGGCCCTATTTTCGATATCGATAAGCTTAGCTGGTTAAACGGTATGTGGATCCGTGAAAACTTATCTGATGCAGAATTAATGCAACGTTTTGTTGATTGGAAATTTAATACTGAGCTATTCGCTAAAGTATTGCCAGAAGCAAAAACGCGTATTAATACGCTTTCTGACATGGTTGACCTAGCGGGTCACTTTGTAGGTGGTATCCCAAGCTATGATCCTGCGCTATTAACAGCAGGTAAAGCAGGTGAAGATGCAACGCGCCAAGCGTTACAGTTCTTCATCTGGCAATTAGAAGGGTTACGCAGTTGGGAAAAACCAGCGATTTTTGCTATCGCAAAAGAAGTGGCCACTTTCCATGAATTGAAGATTAAAGACTTCCTTGAGCCAATCTTTGTGGCGATCACTGGTAAGACATCTTCAACATCAGTACTTGATGCGATGGAGATTTTAGGCTCTGACTTATCACGTGCTCGTTTACGTGTAGCATTAGCGCATATTGGTGTGTCTAAAAAGCAAGCTAAAAACATTGAGCGTGCATACCGCGATTATCCACAAGCATAATCGTGATAAAACTTCCAAAAACCGAGCTCTATGCTCGGTTTTTTGTTTATAGCTGTAGCTGTTAAAAGTGCCAGCTCTGTAATAAATAAAACGAAGTTGGCCTCAGTAACTATACGCCTTACCTTTACATACCGTGGCAACATCGCAGTTTTGGTCGTCACTGGTAAAGTCTTTACAGCTTTCTACCCAGTAGCCATTACCGCCTCTATTTACTACTTCAAGTTTTAGCTGCTCAATAGCGATACTATTTACCTCTGTAGGGTTGTAGCCACCAGATTGCACTGAGCGTTCACCAAGACAACTAAGCCCTTCAACCTCACCTAAATAATAGGCGCCGCTTTCAATAACCTGTTGTTCACTTATAAATTCTTGTAATCGCTGTTTTTCAAATTCATAGGTAAACAAATTATAGGGGCTGTTTAGTCTTATACCTATGTTGCCGCAGGCTGACAAAGTTGCAAAGGTGATGAGTAAAATTAGTAGTCTAGTCATGTTTTTCACCTCAATTTAGTTTTCTTACTTTATCGCTAAAAGTGCATATGTGTTGTAAAAAATTGTTGGCTAAAACTGAATAAATGCATTTAATCATGCACTTTAATATGACTAAAATGCGCTTGAAAATGTAACTGAATGTGCATGTTTGTTAACTTTGTCGATTAATTAGCTCTTAAATAAAACGATAAAAAGTTCACATTCTAATAGCGGCTGATAAATTTAGATTAGCGTTATGGCTTGTTTTATAAGCTTAAAATTGATTTTTTCGTTTTTTAGGTAATTTATTTGTTAACACTAAGTACAAAATGCTACACGCATGTAGCTTTCTTTTAACCCCCTTTGTGATTGAATTGTCTATACAAGTGGTGAAATGGATATTCACAAATCTTGAATAACTATACTTACCAACTATCCAGGGGATACTAATGCAAGTTAAGACCTTATCGATTGCTGTTGCAGCAGCAATTTATAGCGCCAGTGCAGCTCATGCTGTCGGTATAGACCAACCATTTAAACAAGCAAATGTTTTAAAGCCAGCTAGTTTCACGACCGAAGAAATCGTCAAATTAACAGAAGAATTTCATACCGCAGACTCGCATAGCATGCTGCAGAATGACGGTTTAAACGTGCAAGTGAATGGCCAAAAGAGCAAATTCAACGCAGAAGGCCTTGATGGCGAGCATGTTTATATTGTGACACTTCGTGAAAATTCAGTTGCTCTAGAAGCGCGTAATTTTGAATCACCGCTTGCCCGCACAATGAAGGCACAAGGTGTTAGCAAAGTATTTGAACAAGGCCAACCAGCGATTGCTGCGGTAACTGAATATCAAAATAAGTTATTAAGCAAACAGCAAACAGTGATGAGCACTGTAACCGCTGTAACAGGCCGTACTGAGATGCGCCGTCAATTCACGAAAGCACTCAACGGTTTCTCTGTAAAAATGACTGAGCAAGAAGCTCGCCGCGTAGCCGAGCTTGGCAGTGTCGCAACGGTGATGCGTTCTAAAAATTATGACTTATTGTCTGATGAAGGTCCAAAGCATATCGGTGCTGATCAAATTTGGAATGGCAGTAGTGTACCAAGCGGTATCAAGGGTAAAGGCGAAGGTCAAATTGTCGGTATTATCGATACCGGTATTAATACAGATCACCCATCTTTTGCAGCCGTTGGCGGTGATGGCTATGAGCACCAAAATCCGTTTGGCGACGGTGTTTACGTTGGTGACTGTGTTGAAGAACCTGAAGAAATTCAATGCAATAACAAACTAATTGGTGTGCGTTCTTATGATGTGATCACTGATGTTTATGATGCCATGATCCCAGGCTGGCCAGCCATTGGTGAAGATTACGGCGGTCACGGTTCTCACGTTGCTTCAACAGCAGCGGGTAACGTAGTTAAAAACGTACCTTACATGGTAATGGGATTAGGTGAGCAATCTGACGGTGTTGTCATCAAAGAAGATGTTTTCCCAGAAATCTCAGGTGTTGCACCGCACGCAAACATCATCTCTTATCAAGTGTGTTACCCAGACAGTGCTGACTATGCGGGTTGTCCGGGTGAGGCATTGGTTGCAGGTATCGAAGATGCGATTTCTGATGGTGTTGATGTAATCAATTTCTCTATCGGTGGTTCTGATTCAAATGTGTGGGCTGATGCTGTACAACTTGCCTTCTTAGCAGCGCGAGAAGCGGGTATCAACGTTGCGGCAGCCGCAGGTAACAGTGGTCAAGCATGTGGCTCAGCTGAGTGTTTTGGCTATCTTGATAACTCATCGCCGTGGCTTGCTCAAGTCGCAGCTACAACGCATGGTCGTTCTGTTGTTGTTGAAACGGCTGTAGAATACGCTGGTTTTGCCGATGAAACGCTTGGTTCAGAAGTACCAAGTTGGTCAGAAACTGGTTTAATCGGTGGTGCGGTGAATGCCAATGAGATCACCGGTGTGGTTGTTTGGGCTAAAGACTATGAAGATGTAAATGGCTACAAAGATAGCAATGGCTATTGTACTGCTGAGTACCCAGAAAACACCTTTAATTTCTATAAAGACGGCACTGAAATCGCGGGTGCAGCGGATGGTAGCACCAATGTTATTGTTATCTGTCAGCGTCATGAACCAAGCGATCCTAATGCAAACGCACGTACTGCAAAAGTAGATAACGTAAAAGCGGGTGGTGCAGACGGTTATATCATGTTTAACCGCGATAGAGATCAAGCGACTGTAACTGAAGGTTATTCATTACCGGGTGTGCACTTTACATATGATCAATGGAATGGTGTTTACCCGAATGATGGTTTAGAAGACTGGGTTGATAGTTCTTCAGAAAAAGGTCACATGATCACCATCAAAGAGACCTTGATTGAACGCCAAGTAAATGAAGAAGATGCTGACTGGTTAGCAACATTCTCATCACGTGGTCCGTCTTATTCTAATGTTGAAATTCTTGCCCCAACACTTGCTGCCCCAGGTGTGAACATTCTTGCGGCTTACTCAGATGAGCATCCGTTTACAACGCCACACGGTCAAGATTATAACGCAATTAGTGGTACGTCTATGGCTTCACCACATGTTGCTGGTGCCATGGCGTTACTTCGTCAAATTCACCCTGATTGGTCAGCCACTGAAGTGCAGTCAGCATTAACCATGACTGCTGATAACGTGGTTAAATACCATCGCTTAAATGATAAAACTGACGTCGTTGATACTGCTGAAATTTACCGTGCTGGTGCAGGTCGTATTAATGTTGCTAAAGCTGCTAAAGTAGGCTTTGTAATGGACGAAACAGCAGAGAACTTCTTAGCTGCAGATCCATTCAATGGAGGTACTCCACATCAATTGAACTTACCTAACCTAGTTGATTTTACTTGTGCACCTGAATGTCAGTGGGTTCGTACTATCACAGCAACTGAAGATGGTACGTGGACGGTTGAGCACGGTGACGTGGTGAACTGGTCATTTGATACCAATAAACAAGCTGTTCAAAATGGTGTAAACATTGAGGTTTATCCAAAAACTTTCTCACTGAAAAAAGGCGAAACGCAAACTATCGTTGTGAAAGCATCAATCATGGATACCCAAGATTGGTTTAGTAACTCAGAAGTTGAGCTGCATTCAAACTTACACTTTAAAGCCGCTGAAGAAGGTATTTCAGACGCTCATTGGCCAATGGCATTTAAATATGACCGTGGTGATTTACCATCGCGCTTAAATAAGGTGATCCACACTGATCAAGGATCATTTACTGCACCTAACATTCAACTACCAAATGTTGATGCACCTGTTGCGCGTGTATATCAGCCTGTGAAAGCAGAAGTCGAAACGATTTCATTGCCTAAAGATAACGACAAAACTTATCCGTGGTCGATTAATCGTGTTGAAGGTTCAGTCGATGCGAGTGATGTACTGGATGAGGCAACATTCACTAAGTTCATCAGTGTACCTGCTAACAGTAAGCGTTTAACGGTTGAAATCATGGGTTCTGAATCAGAACTTGCTGGTACAAACGATGCTGGTAATGCCCTTATCTATGTAGGTAAAGACTACAACGGTGATGGTCAGATTCAAGTTCAAGACGAAATCCTATGTGTATCTAACCATAAACTTTATAACAACTTCTGTAATATCAATAACCCTGAAGAGGGTGAATATTGGGCTGTTATTTATAACTCATACAAAAATGATTACCCAGAAGGCGATATTATTGAGACATTTAGCTTCACAACAGCTGTTGTATCTGGGCAAGTATCAGAGCAGTTGAGTGCTACTTTACCGCAAAGCAATGGTGTTAACACAGTTGATATGACTATTAACTGGGATATGGAAATGGACGTTGATGGCGTTTACTACTCGCTGGTTGATGTTGGCAGTTCTGCGACAAATATGGGCGATTTAGGTTCAATTCCACTTAAACTTATTCGTGGTAAAGACCACGTCCATGTTGATTCACCAAAAGCAAAAGTGAAAGCGGGCGACTATATCCCAGTAACGTTTGAAGTATTGGCGAATAACACTGGTATCGATAGTGAATATAGCTTTGAGCTTGATATTCCACATGGTTTAGCACTGCACAAAGATAACGTACTTATCTCGAGCACAACTGATGTCAATGTTGAAGTGGCTGATGGTAAGTTAGTACTTACTGGTACGCAGCTTGATACCAGTGATGTTGCACCAGATTATATCGTGACAAATAGCATCACTGACGAAATGTGTCGCACGCCTAATTTTGGTAACTCAAATCCGGGTGGTTATGTTGACTTGAGCGAGTTTGGCATGTCACCTGTGTTATCAGGTTTTGATAGTAGTGGTTTACCAAATTATCGTCGTGGTTGGATTATTCCTGTAACTCAAGTTTGGGGTAGTCAATGGGACCGTTTAAGTCTTTACAATAACTATGATCACGTAAACTGGTATAACAACTTTTTCCAAATTAAAGGTATCGGTACTATCGATAACCTAGGTTCACCGTATTTAACGCCTGCGCATAGCCCGTTCCCATACTTCTCGTTCCCGTATGAGAATATTGCACCATTATGGCGTGGCTGGGGTAATGGAACTGGCGGTTATAACCGAGATGTTCTTTCAATGGGCTTAAGTTCATCAGAAGGTATTACTGTTGCTGGTACATCAAGTGGTTGGGCAATTATTGAGTTTGATAACGCAGCTGACTACGGTGAGTTTAACCGCAACCGTGAAACCGGTCTGTACGAAGGTGTGCGTCGCGACAATAGCTTCGATTTCCAAACTATTTTTAATGCACAAACACGCTTTGGTAAAGGCGAGCATGAAATCTACTTTGCTTACGATAATATCGACTTTGGCTCAACAGATGCACGCGGTAGTATCGGTATCGCTGGTTATAAAGGCTTTATTAACGAATACGGTCCGTTAGAAGGCTTCTTAGGTGTCGATATTGCGTACAATAACCTAGATGAAGTGATTCAAGATGATCTTGTTGTATGTATGGACTACGTAGGTCCTGAATCTTCACAATTTGAAGTAACGGCTTGGATGGAAGTTTTACCAAGCGGTGCAGGGCAAACAATGGAGTTTGAAGCACGTACACAAATGTCGGGAACGATTGACAAAGTTGTGACAAATACCATTGAAGTTGCAGGTAACATCACTGTTGTAGCAATTGATGATATGGTAACTGAAGAGCAGACACCAATCAGTTTTGAAGTACATCACATCGACGAAACAAACTCTAAAAATGAAATCTCAATTATTGCTGAAAATGCAAGCTACGTTGTAGAAGGCGATACTGTGACGATTACACCAGATCAGTACTTCTATGGTGACATTGAGGTAACTGTGGTGGTATCAGATATCGAAAATCCATCTGATAAAGCGCAAACATCGTTTGTGTTAACGGTGAACTCAGATGGCGTTGAGAAACCAACAGAAGTAACGCCTGAACCAGAGGATGACTCTAAAAAAGGTTCAAGTGGTTCACTTGCATGGTTCACTGTACTACTTGCTGGTTTTGCTGGAGTAAGACGTCGTAAGCTAAAACGCGACTAATCTTTGCAAAAATGAGTGATTTAACAAAAGGGCCTCTTGGCCCTTTTTTCGTTTATTATTATTACCTTACATTGGTATGGGGGTATGTTTTTACAGCTATAAAGTAATTTTAATGTTAACGGTATGTACAAAACGCTACACAAATGTACACCTAAATTTAATTGTCCCTGTGGTTATATTGTAATCGCAAGCAGTGAAATGGATGTTCACAAGCTTGAATAATTATTCTAATTAACTATCCAGGGGATACTTTATGCAAGTGAAAACACTCTCGATTGCTGTTGCCGCAGCTCTCTACAGTGCTAGTGCTGCTCACGCAGTGGGTGTTGATAACAATCAAGTTAAACACCAATTAAAAGCACCAAACATCACATTTGAAGAAGTAAAAGCATTTAGCAAAGAGATTAACCAAGGTGACTCTAGCAACATGCTGCAAAACGATGGTTTGAATGTTCAGCTAAATAGCCAAGCGAATAAATTCACAGAAGAAGGTATTGATGGCGAACATATTTATATCATTCGTTTACGTGATAATTCAGTGGCACTTGAAGCCCGCGATTTAACGTCGCCATTATCGCAAACACTTCAAGCACAAGGCGTTTCAAAAGTATTTGAGAAAGGTCAAGCGACAGTTTCAGCCGTGACTGATTATCAAAATAAACTACTTTCAAAACAACGTACTGTAATGCAAAGCGTGACAGCTGTGACGGGGCGCACAGAGATGCGCCGTCAATTCACTAAAGCATTAAATGGTTTCTCTGTAAAAATGACAGAGCAAGAAGCAATGCGCGTTGCAGAACTTGGTGCAGTTGTTTCTGTGATGCGTTCGAAAAACTATGATCTTCTTTCTGATAAAGGCCCTAAGCATATCGGTGCGGATCAAATTTGGGATGGCTCAAGTGTTCCAAGTGGCATCAAAGGTAAAGGTGAAGGTCAAATCGTAGGTATTATCGATACCGGTATTAACTCAGACCACCCTTCATTTGCTGCCGTAGGTGGCGATGGTTATGAACATGAAAACCCGTTTGGCGCAGGTGTTTATGTAGGTGACTGTGTTGAAGAACCAGAAGAAATTCAATGTAATAATAAATTAATCGGTGTGCGTTCTTATGATGTGATCACGGATGCATTTGATGCCATGATCCCAGGCTGGCCTGCAATTGGTGAAGATTATCAAGGTCACGGTTCGCACGTTGCTTCAACAGCTGCGGGTAACGTCGTTAAAGACGTGCCATTTATGCTAGCAAGCTACGGTGAAAATACCGATGGTAATATCTTAAAAGAAGGTTTATTCCCTGAAATTTCAGGTGTTGCACCGCATGCAAATATCATTGCATATCAAGTATGTTACCCATCAAGTGAAGAATACGCAGGCTGTCCTGGTGAAGCACTTGTTGCGGGTATCGAAGATGCAATTTCTGATGGTGTTGATGTAATCAACTTCTCAATTGGTGGTGCTGATTCAAATGTGTGGGCTGATCCTGTGCAGCTTGCTTTTTTAGCTGCGCGTGAAGCTGGTATCAATGTTGCTGCGGCAGCAGGTAACAGTGGTCAAGCATGTGGCGCAGCTGAATGCTTTGGTTATTTAGATAACTCGTCTCCTTGGCTTGCACAAGTTGCAGCAACAACGCATGGTCGTACTGTTGCTGTCGAAACTGCGGTTGAATATGCAGGTTTTGCTGACGAAACTTTGGGTTCAGAAGTACCTAGCTGGTCAGAAACCGGTCTTGTTGGTGGTTCAATCAACAGTGAAGAAATTACCGGTGTTGTTGTTTGGGCTAAAGACTATGCAGACGTAGATGGTTTTAAAGATTACAACGGTTACTGTACAGCAGATTACCCAGAAAATACCTTTAATTTCTACAAAGATGGCACCGAAATCGCAGGTGCGGCTGATGGTAGCACCAATGTGATTGTGATCTGTCAACGCCACGATCCAAACGACTCAGCAGCCAATGCCCGTACTGCAAAAGTTGATCATGTGAAAGCCGGTGGTGCAGATGGTTTCATTATGTTCAACCGTGTTCGTGACCAAGGTACTGTAGCTGAAGGTTACTCATTACCGGGTGTTCACTTTACTTATGACCAATGGAATGGTGTTTATCCAGAAGATGGCTTAGAAGACTGGGTAGATAGCTACTCAGAAAAAGGTCATATGATCACCATCAAGCCAACAGTAATTGAACGTCGCGTTGATACGGACGATGCGGATTGGTTAGCAACCTTCTCATCACGTGGTCCATCATATTCAAACATTGAAATTTTAGCACCAACGCTTGCAGCACCAGGTGTTGATATTTACGCGGCATACTCTGATGAGCATCCGTTTGTAACTCCACATGGTCAAGATTATGCAGCGATCAGCGGCACGTCGATGGCATCACCACATGTTGCCGGCTCAATGGCGTTACTACGTCAAATTCACCCAGAGTGGACGGCGGCTGAAATTCAATCTGCATTATCAATGACCGCTGAAAACGTTGTTAAATATCACCGTTTAAATAGCGAAAGTGATGTTGTAGCAGATGCGAAAATCTACCGTTCAGGTGCAGGTCGCATCAATGTTGCATTGGCTGCTAAAGCGGGTTTTGTAATGGATGAAAGCGCGGATAACTTCTTAGCTGCTGATCCATATAATGGTGGTACGCCACATAAATTAAACTTACCAAACCTAGTTAACTTCTCATGTGCACCTGAGTGTCAATGGGTTCGTACCATTAAAGCAACAGAAGATGGTACCTGGACGGTAAGCCACGAAGATGTAGAAAACTGGGCGTTTGACGTAAATACGCAAGGTAAGCAAAATGGCGTAAACATTGATATCTTCCCGAAAACCTTCTCGCTGAAAAAAGGTGAAACACAAACAATCATAGTTAAAGCATCAATCATGGATACCCAAGATTGGTTTAGTAACTCTGAAGTTGAGCTTCATACAAACCTTGTTTTCCAAGCTGAAGAAGCGGACATTCCAGATGCACATTGGCCTGTCGCGTTTAAATATGACCGTGGTAACTTACCATCATCATTAGAGACGACAGCTCACTCAAACGTAGGTACTTATGTTGCTAAAGGTATCGTCTTACCAAGTGTTGAAGCACCTGTAGCACGTGCATATCAGCCTATAAAAGCAGACATCACCACGGTGACTTTACCAAAAGATGATGACCGTACTTTCCCTTGGGCTATGAATCGCACAGACGAAGTGGATGCGGCAGATATTCTAGATGAAGCAACATTTGCTAAATTTGTAACGGTACCTGCAAATTCAAAACGCTTAATTGCAGAAACAGTGAGTGTTGAGTCTGAACTTGAAGGCACTTTAAATGTAGGTAATCCTATCATCTATGTAGGTAAAGACTACAACGGTGATGGTATTGTACAGCCACAAGACGAAATCTTGTGTGTATCAAACCATAAGATTTATAAAAACTTCTGTAATATTAATAATCCTGAAGAAGGTGAGTATTGGGTTGTTGTTTATAACACCAATAAATCGTCAGTAGATGCAGTTGAAGAAACTTTTGAAATTGCGACTGCGGTTGTGTCAGACCAAGTTGCATCAGGTATGACTGCAAGCCTGCCGGGTAGTGATGGCCAAAATACTGTTGAAATGACAGTAAACTGGGATATGGATCTTGACGCTGACAGCGTGTACTACTCACTATTAGATGTAGGTACTTCGGCTGTGAACTATGGCAACCTAGGGTCTATTCCATTTAAGCTAAACCGTGGTAACGATGTTGCTCACCTTGATGCGCCATATACAGGTGCAAAAGTAGGCGATATGGTTCCTTACACGTTTGAAGTGTTAGCGAATAACTCAGGTGCTGATCGTGAGTTCTCATTGGAACTTGCTATCCCTGCAGGTCTTGATATCAAAGCTGAAAACGTTGCGGTTTCTACAGCATCAGAAATCAATGTTGAAATTGCAGACGGTAAAGTGATTGTAACAGGTACGCAAGCAGATACCCGCGATGTTGAGCCTGATTATATCGTGACAGATAACATTACCGATGAAATGTGTCGTACGCCTGATTTTGGTAACTCAAACCCGGGTGGTTATGTTGATTTATCAGAGTTTGGTATTACGCCAATTCTATCTGGTTTCGATGAAAACAATCTTTACAACTCACGCAGTGGTTATTCGTTACCAATCGCAAGTTTATACAACGGTGCTTATGACACATTTAGCCTGTATAACAATGCTGAAAATACCAATATCCAAAACTCGATAATCCAAATTCGTGGTATGGGTACAGTGAATACCAATGGTAGCCGTTACTTCTACCCGGTACATAATCCGTTCCCTTATAACTCATTCCCATATGAGAACATGGGTCCATTATGGCGTGGTTGGGAGTTCACAGATAGTGGCTTATTACGCTCAGTAATGTCAGTTGGTTTATCGTCTAGCGAAGGTATTTCACTCGCAAGTACCGCAACAGGTTGGGGTATTGTTGAGTGGGATAACGCATCAGACTATGACGATCCAGTGTACGACCGCACAACGGGTAAATACACTTACACCAAACGTGATAACTCATTTGATTTCCAAGTGTTATTTAATGCAAATACACGCTTTGGTAAAGGTGAGCATGAAATTTACTATGCATACGATAACCTAGATTATGGGTCGACACGTCCTGCAGGTAGTATCGGTTTACAAGGTTTCCGTGGTGCCCAGTATGAGTATGGTCCACTTGAAAACTACCGTGGTATTCAAATCGCTTATAACAACCTAGATGAAGTGATCAGCGATGGCTACGTGGTGTGTATGGACTATGTAGGTCCAGAGTCATCACAATTTGAAGTGACTGCATGGGCAGAAGTAATGCCATCAGCTGCAGGTCAAACACTTGAAATTGAAGCTAAAGCGGCAATCTCAGGTCTTAACGACATGACTTCAACGGCAACACTGGCCATTCCTGGCAACATCACTGTTGTAGCCCTTGATGACATGGTAACAACTGAAGAAACACCAATTAGCTTCGAGGTTCATCACATTGATGAGAAGAACTCGAAGAATGAAATCTCGGTAATTTCTGATGACGTAACCTATGAAGTTGATGGCGATACAGTCACGATTACACCAAATGAAAACTTCTCTGGTGAGACTGAAGTAACGGTTGTGGTGTCTGATATTGAGTATCCATCAGATGCTGCAAGCACGACCTTTATATTAACGGTTGAAGCAGTCAATGACGCACCGGTAGTGGTTGTTGAAGCAAGTGCTCAGCAAGTGACTGAAGGCAGCGTGATTACCCTAGATGCATCAGCATCACATGATTTAGATAACGATGAGTTAACTTTCTCATGGGAAGGCCCAGGTACAATCGCAAGCCCAACATCAGCAATCACTGAAGTATCAGGCTTAACGGCTGGTGAGCATCAGTTCACTGTCACAGTAAGTGATGGTGTTGAAGCGATGGAACTTGGTGTTGCTGTGACGGTAACGGCACAAGAAATAACCGTGGTTCCTGAAGAAAAAGCGAAATCATCAAGTGGTTCACTTGCATGGTTAACTGTTCTATTAGCTGGTTTTGCTGGTGTTCGTCGCCGCGTAAAACGAGGCTAAGTACTCCCTAAGTATGTTATGTGACAAAGGGCCTTCGGGCCCTTTTTTTGGTCTAGAAAATCGTGTTGTATATTTTAATAACCAAAAAGAATAACTAACAACTGAAAACCTATGTAGCAAAATGTACAAGCTATTTTATATTTTTTTCAGTGTGTTAGTTTGAATGTGGGGCGTAAATCAGCTGTCTACGCCGTTTTGTTGGTCAAAAAAATTATACAATAAAGCGCGCAAACGATATGATCGTTCCCGATTGGGTAAAGACTAAATAGTTTTTAGTAGTATAGAGTTGTCATAATAATTCTTAATTATGACATAAAGGTGAATTGCGTTAATGAAGAAATTGTTTGGCTTAGTGTGTTGTTTATCTGCATCAACTGCGTTTGCGCAGGCTGATATTAAACAGCAACAATTAATTAAAAAGTCGACAATACA
The DNA here is from genome assembly GCF_005886115.1 of Pseudoalteromonas sp. S4492. Taxonomy (NCBI): domain Bacteria; kingdom Pseudomonadati; phylum Pseudomonadota; class Gammaproteobacteria; order Alteromonadales; family Pseudoalteromonadaceae; genus Pseudoalteromonas; species Pseudoalteromonas sp. S4492. The sequence continues at coordinate 26,948 of NZ_PNCP01000051.1, read as the reverse complement.
TGCCAGCATCACAGTGGGTTACGGGGGCATTGAGAACCCGGTACTTGATGCCGATGATGTCACTTCGCCAATCCTGCCAAGCTTTGCTTATTATGGTGATAACTGGTATTTCGATGACTTTTCTTTAGGCTACAGCCTCTATGAAACAGAGAACTTTTACGTTGATTTACTGGGGCGCTTTAATGATGATGGCTTTTTCTTTGAGCTGGATGGGGTAGATAAACTCTATGCCACCGGTGTTGTTCGTTCGAGCTCTGGGCGACCGGCATTACCCACCGCATCACCGATTAACCTAACACCTATAGAGCGTGACCTTTCTTACATGGCGGGGCTGTCATCTGCGGTAAACGTCTTCGATGCAATGTGGTTAAGTGCAGCCTATGTCCATGATGTAACCAATGTTCATAATGGTTATGAAATCCTGCTAAACGGCTATCAAGTATTTGAACTGTTTTCTGGTACTGCTGGCATTGAGGCGGGCATTAATTACAAAAATGAAGAGCTGATCGATTATTACTACACGGTGAGTCCATCAGAAAGCAAAACCCGTTTACTAAGCTACAACTTAGAAAGTGCCACTAACTATTATTTAAAAGTAAGTTACGAATTCCCTATTAGCGATAGTTTCACGCTTGATTTCAAACTCAAACATACATGGCTTGATAGCAACTTAGCTAACTCACACATGATCAATAAAAATGGTTACTTCTCAGGTTTTACAGGTATTACTTACCACTTTTAGGCCAGCGAATGGTGATCTCTGCACCGCCTGTTTGTGAGCTGTTAGCTAAGCTAATTTTACCGCCATGCCAGCTGGCAATACGATGCACGATATAAAGTCCCAATCCATAGCCACTCGCAAGCTTATCTCCTTCACCTTGTTTAAAAGGTTCAATGAGCGCATCCGCATTAATTGGTAAGCCAGGTCCATCATCAGTAATGCTTATAAAGTAATAGCCTGCTTGTTCTGCACTGCTTATATAAATAGTGTTTTTTGCGTATTTTGTGGCGTTGATCAGTAAGTTTTGTACTGCAATAGCCATAAAGCTTGCTTCGCAATAGGCTGTCTCTACCTCAAGGGATGGCGTAAATTTAAGTTCTTTGTATAAATCAAATTTAGCAATTTCTGTGTTGATCAGTTTAGTTAAGTTAACTTTCTCTTGATTAAACACACTTTGTTGGTGCTCTAAGCGAGCGAACGATAGGTATTGCTCCAAGCGTAATTCAATCTCATCAATATCGCGTTCTATTTGGCTACTTTCTTGCGATTCCAAATCGGCAATCGATAAAGCAAAGCGCATTCGGGTAAGGGGCGTGCGAATTTCATGGGAAATAATACGAGATAGGTCGTTATGTAGCTGAACAAATTTATTGATGCGTTCAGACATATGGGTGAAGGTGCTAGCTAATGGCGCAATGGATGAGTTAGGTTTTATATCAAGCTCTATCCGTTGCGGTTTTTTGCTGAAGCGGTAAGCTGCGCGTTGTAATAGGCTTAAATCACGAAAGACCGGGCGAATGAACAACAAAATCATCGCGCCAAGTAAAAAGTAAAAGGCAAAAAATGCAAACCAGTCAGTCTTTGCTTGAGAAATCAAAGAAATGGGGCCAACTTTTTGGATGCTGCCATTACTTCCTTTTAAGTATATAAACTGCTGATTGTTTTCGGTGACGCTGATAATGCCATCTTTATCGAAACTGGCTTGTAATGAATTAGGTAATACAAGCTCATTTTGATTAAAGGAGCTGATCCTCGTTTCTTTTTGTTCTGCAATTTTCGCAAGCTCTGCGACACTGATTTGTACGCTGGGGATCTGTTCAGAAAAAAACTGATTATAAAGCTGGCCAAAAGCTAAAACTAAAGCAATTAAGCTTACTGTGATAATTAAATAGAGCTTAAAAAATTGCTGCTTCATATTTTTGAAATATCCAAGCTGTATCCTTTACCTCGTACAGACTTGATATCTAACGCTTCTTTTTGATCGCTAATGGTTTCTTTAAGCTTTTTGCGTAAACGGCTAATTTTTAAATCAATCGCTCGGTCAAGTCCGTCATACTCACGGCCAATAACATGTTTGAATAAGACTTCGCGAGAAACTGGTTGTGGGGTATTTTTAGCAAGGTAAGCAATGATTTCAAATTCACTTTCGTTGAGATTCAACGCTGTGTTATGAAAGTAGATATCGCGTTTTTTAGTATCGATACGCAAAATGTCAATTTGGTGTGAAAAGTTATCTTGGCCAACGGTGTGGGCAATAATCGTTTTTATCTTGGCGAGTAACAGTTCAGGCTTAATGGGTTTTACAAGGTAGTCGTAAGCACCTAGGTTTAAGCCCTTAATTTGTGATTGCACAGAATCCAGCGCCGTTAGAAAAATGACAGGGCAACTGTATTTTTCTTTCAATTGAGAAATTAACTCAAAACCATTGCCATCCGGTAGCATCACATCACAGATAATCAGTGATGGCATGAAGGTGATTTCACTGCTACGGTACGCCTCAGCAGTATTAAATACATCTATGGTATAGCCATGCTTTAACAAAAACGTTTGAATTAAGCTTGCTAATTTCACATCATCTTCAATTAAAAAAATATGCTGCATTATAAACTCCAGCCAAAGCGCCGTTTTATACGGTAATCTTTAGCTTCATAGCTTGCTATTGACAGTAGTTGTTGCTTAACAACTTGATTGTTCAATGGATTAATTAATTTGACCGTCAGCGGATGCTCAGTCTTAATCGTTAATTTCTCGACAATTAAACCACCTTGTTTGTAACACTGCGTATAGTGTGGACGCTGAGTTATCTCTAAACAAAGCTCTTTAAAGGGAGCAACACGAAAATGAATCTGTATATTAAATTCACAGGCTTTTTGTTTCGCGTCTGTCACACACACCGTGGGAGAGACTTTAAAAAAAGGTTGCTCGGGATTGTCATCACTTAAGCAAAGCGACGAAAAACAAAGACAAAAAAACAGTAATAGCCAACTTAATCGGTTTATCATTTAACCAAGTCTCTGTTTTTTAATAGTCTTTTTTTCAAAGTAACAATAACCATCGAAAGTTGATGTAACCCGCCCAACTCACTTTGAGTACTCATTTGTATGCCGCTTATTATAATTATTATTTATGCAGCCTATGAGTGGCGATTACACGATAAAAAAGCGGGTCTATCATACCTTATTTATCGTTATAGCTACAAATAGGTGCTATGCAAAGCCAGTATTTTCAGCCTATTGGCGTATTTTTTTATTGCTCTAAAGTTAGCTTGTTGTTTTAAAAAGAAAACTGAATTTATATTTAGTTTTAGCTAATAGTTTTTCACTATCTTTTAGTCGGGCATAAGTGTTTACTATTCTGGGTTATTTGTTAATTGTTTCGTACAAATTGATACAATTTAAATTTTCCCTATCGAAACCACTATTTTAGCTGATGTAATTTAACATTTGCTGAGTACGTGATTAATAATTAACAGATTCGACCTCTATTTTCATTTTATCTGGTAGTATAGTTAGGTTATAAGTAGTTTAAGCAGTGAACAATTATGTTAAGTCCTTATTATCAGCAACATGCTGATTACGTTTCTATCTCACGTGAACAAGGCTGTCGTTTCGCCAAGTTAGTGGCTGATGATTTCAATCCGTTACACGATAAAGATGCTAAAAAGTTTTGTGTGCCGGGCGATTTACTTTTTTCGCTGGTTTTAAACCGCTATGGCATCAGTGAAAAAATGGAATTCACGTTTGCAGGTATGGTTGATGAAAATTCAAAGCTGACTTTCCCTGAAGGTGCTGATGAATTTGCGATCACCGATGGCGAAAAAGTCATGTTAAAAGTGAAACGTGAAGGCGCTGTTAGCAAGTGCCCTGAGTTAACAAATAGCTTAATCAAAAACTATGTTGAGTTCTCTGGCACGACCTTCCCGCATGTTATCATTCCATTGATGGGTAAGCAGGATGTGATGATCAACCCAGCGCGTCCAATGGTGATTTACGAATCAATGCTGATTAACCTTGATCGCCTTGATATCAGTGCACCTGAATTACAATTTGCTGAGCCTGATTTTGAGTTTACGGGCAAACGCGGCAAAATTACGCTTCGCTTTGATCTGTTAGAAAATGGTGAGAAAGTAGGTTCAGGTGAAAAGCATATGCTTGTATCTGGCATTCGTGATTATTGCCAAGCAACGGTTGATGACTTAATTAGTTTTTATAATCAACGTAAAGAATCACTTAAACCGGTGTAGTCATTACAGATTGTATAAAGGGCGCTTATTGCGCCTTTTTTGTTGCTGATGTTCCGCGTACAATAGCGCTTTTATAGCTAAATGTACTTCAGACTATGTCAGCAGCGACCTTTTCAGAATTAAATCTTGCCCCTGCATTGCTAACAGCCTTGCAAGAAGAGAACTATCACACTCCTACAGCAATTCAAGCGCAAACAATCCCCCTTATTTTAGCGGGTGCTGATGTAATGGGTAGTGCACAAACGGGAACGGGCAAAACCGCCGCGTTTGTTTTACCACTACTACACAATTTGTTATCTGCTGAAGTACTTCCAGATGCTGTCAAAGTCCTAATTTTAACACCAACCCGAGAGCTCGCTCAGCAAGTATTTGCAAGTGTAGAGCGCTATGCTGTGCATACGGAAATAAAAGCAGCACTGGCTTATGGCGGCGCCAGTATTGGCCCACAAATTAAAGCCATAAAAGGGGCGCAGGTCGTCGTTGCAACACCTGGGCGCTTACTTGACCATGTGATCAAAGGCAGTATTAAACTTTCAAGTATCAATGCCTTGGTATTCGATGAAGCTGATCGCATGCTTGATATGGGCTTTATTGACGAAATTAAACGTATCTTGCGCCATGTGCCAAAAGAGCGTCAAACCTTACTTTTTTCAGCCACATTTGACGACAGCATCTTTAAACTCAGTAAGCAGTTATTAAATGATCCTAAACTAGTTGAAGTGAATAAACGCAATTCAGCAGCGGTTGAAGTTGAGCAGCTAGTTTATGCGGTTGATGAAGACCGTAAGCGTGAGCTGGTATCACATATGATTGGCATGAAAAATTGGCAGCAAGTACTGATATTCACTCGCACTAAGCAAACCGCTGATGTGCTTGCGAAAGAAATGTGTAAAGACGGCTTAAAAACCGAATCTATTCATGGTGATAAGAGCCAAGGTGCGCGCGATAAAGCACTGCAAAATTTTAAATCAGGTGCGACAAGAGTACTGGTTGCGACAGATGTTGCTGCGCGTGGTCTTGATATTGCCTCACTCAAGTATGTGATTAACTATGAGTTGCCTTATGTGGCTGAGGACTACGTACACCGTATTGGTCGAACAGGACGTGCTGGCGAGAAAGGGATGGCGATGTCGCTGGTTAGCATCGATGAGCAGTGGCTATTGGACGAAATAGATATCTTACTCGATACAAGACTCACGCCGCAGTGGTTACCAGGCTATGAGCCAGATTTAACCAAAGAGCCAAAGCAAGTTCGTAAAAATACGAATAAGGCACGTCGCTCTCGTGATAAAAAACGTATTTTAGGGCAAAAAAGTAGGAGACGTTCCTAAATCTGGCATATATTTATACTACCCTCCGGCTAAAGTTGAGAGTTTAGTATGTTAGAAGAGAATAAATGGACGTTCCGCCGCGCTGATAAACAGTTCTCCTTAGAAAAGTGGCAGAAAACAATTGATCTCATGACCGAGCTGTTTTCTGCTCCCGCAGGCTTCATCGTTCATAAAACAGATGATGTCTATCGCATTATCGTTTCCAGTGAGCAGCAAGAAAACCCTTACGATGCAGGGGCTGAATTAAGCGCTGACGATAATATTTTTTGCAAAAAAGTACTGCGTGATATGGCACCGCTCTATGTTGATCATGCCAGCCAAGATAGTCAATGGGATGACAGCCCGCTGGTAAAAGATGGCTTTGAGTCTTATCTTGGGGTGCCCATTAGTTGGCCAAGTGGTGATCCGTTTGGCACCTTTTGCGTTATGGATTTTAAACAAACCCATTACCAACCTAGCTTTTTAGAGTTAATCGAGCAGCTTCGCGATATGGTTGAAGATGACCTTGCACTGTTAGACAACTTTACGCAGATGCGTGAAATTGCCATGCTTGATTCACTGACCAATATTTATAATCGCCGTGCAATAGACCTGCTTTGCCAACATAAATTAAATATATCGAAACGTCTTGGTTTTGATATTAGTTGTTTATTTATCGATATAAACAGTTTTAAACCACTCAATGATACGTATGGTCATGAAGTGGGCGATCTCGCACTGATTTGTTTAGCTGACACGATGAAAGAATGCCTACGTGAAACCGATATTATCGGCCGCCTAGGGGGCGATGAGTTTATTGCGTTATTGCAAGTTCAGCCCGGTGATTGCATAGACAGCATCGCTGATAAGCTCAATACCACTTTCCAAGTGAATTTAGAGAAGCGTGGCATTCCTGTCACGAGTTTAAGTATTGGCTCAGGGGTAATAGCTCAGCCAAAAGAAAACTTTGCTGAGCTATTAAAACGAGCAGATGAAGATATGTATGAGAAAAAGCAAGCCTCTAAGGCAGCACGTTAAGCTATTTGCTTCTCAGCTAGGTTTAACTCCATGGTTGCTTTAAGTAAACGGTAAAGGTTAATTGACGCATCAATTTCTTCTTTACGGTTGGTTAAGCTCTCAATATTTAAACCTAGCGGTACATCTAAATGCGCGCAGCTTTGTAAAATTAAATCGAGATTTTCGCGGCAGATACGCACTGATTCACTCAAGGTGTTTTCCGAATCTAACATACGGTATTTAGTCGCTTCTGGTACAGAAATACCTAACCACTCCATAAATTCCAAGGTCTTTTCACCACCACACGGGGTAAACGTTAGAATAATGCGTTTTGGTGTTGTGCCTTGTGCTTTACAGCTACGCGCATAGCTCGTGATCAAATCAATCGTCGCTTGGGCATTGTAAACGGCTTGCGAGATGAAAAACTTACAACCTTGTGCTGTTTTTTCAACTAAACGCTCATGTTCATTGCGTTTGCTGGCATGACGTTCGGCGATGGTAACGCCACCTAAAAACACATCACTGTCTTGCTTTGCTAAAGCTTTATACGCATCAGGTAGGCTCAATTTGATGTCACCATCAGATGATGGACTGCCTACTAGCACTAAGTTTTTTAGTTCAAAGTCATTGCGTGTTTCATTTAACCACTCACTAAATTCAGCTTCACCACGCTGAGCTACGCTTTTATATGTGATCACATCAAGTTGCGACAAGCTGCGTAGTAACTGACTGTATTCACGAGGATCGACAGTCTCTTTAAACGGAAAAGGACGGGGCTTTGCAATACGGCTACTTTCATCTTGAATGTCGTAGATGATTACACCGTCGTATTCAATTTCATGTAAACGACCAAGTAGCTTTTGGGCAATGGTCTCAAGCTGTGCTTTATCAGTACCTGACTTTGGTGGTGTGGTACCAATTAGGTAGACGCCTTGATTGGTGTCTTCAATTTTCTCTTGTAATGATAAAGCCATAATCCTCATTCCAGCTCGTGCTAATGTCTATGACAAACAATATAGCAGCCATTTAGACGTCTAGATAGATTTTTTTCTTGAAAGTTTTTCAATCACTATGAATTTTACTCAAGTTGAATGCTGGGCGTTTCGCTAAATTGACACACCTGTTTACATAAATAATTGCGCTGACCCTCATATTTTCTGGCACTTTGATGCATAATCAAGCAGCAATGAAGATGAGAAAAATAACTAACAAGGGAACATTATGAAATTTAGATTATTAGCAACCAGTGTTGCTGTAACATTGGCGCTGAGTGGCTGCGCAAGTAATTCACAGTCAACCATGGTTAAAGAAGTCGAAATTGAGCAGCTAGTAAGCCAAGACGATAGCCGTGTATTTAGCCAAGATTACCTATTAGAAGAGCTTGAAAATGGCCTTCGCGTGATGGTAGTAAAAACTGATTACCCTGATGTCGTATCACTGCAGATTCCGGTATCGGTTGGTTCACGTAATGAAGTTGAAGCAGGTAAAACCGGTTTTGCACACTTCTTTGAGCATATGATGTTTAAAGGCTCTGAAAAATTTCCGCAAGATGTGTATTCAGATATTTTAAAGAACTCAGGTGTTGATAATCGTGCATACACAACCAATGATTACACTAACTACCACTTAAACTTTTCAAAAGAGCATTTAGATAAAGTACTTGAAATCGAAGCTGATATTTTCCAAAACCTGACTTACAGCGAAGAGCAGTTCCGCACTGAGGCGCTGACTGTAAAAGGTGAATATTTAAAGAATAATGCCAGCCCAATTCGTAAGTTACTTTCTGCCGTTCGTAACGAAGCATTCGAAAAGCATACGTATAAGCACACCACTATGGGCTTTTTTGAAGACATTGAAGCCATGCCTGATCAAATGGCGTACGGTAAAGACTTCTTCGCTAAATTTTATAAGCCTGAGTATGTATCTTTAGTCATAGTTGGTGATGTGGATCCACAAGAAACCATGGCAATGGTGAAAAAGCATTGGGGTAATTGGAAAAAAGGGAATTACCAAGCAGATATTCCTGTTGAACCTAAACAACAAGCAGCAAAATACATCCATGAGAAAAATGATGGTTTACCAGGTCACTGGTTGCTTGTGTCTTACAAAGGCACGGCATGGGATCCTACTCAAAAAGACCGTGCAGCCCTTGATTTGATCTCGCAGCTGTATTTCTCTAACAACTCGGCACTTTATCAAGAGCTTGTTGTTGATAAACAAATTGCCAGTCAAATGTTTACCTATAACCCAGATACTAAAGATCCGGGTTTATTACATGTGTTTGTAAAAGTCGAAAACGAAGCGGACCTTGCTAAAGCCCGTGATGCGATTAACCGTACTTATGCACAAGCACGTACTGAGTTAGTTGATGCACAAAAGTTAGCGGATTTAAAATCTAACTTAAAATACAGCTTCATTAATGGCTTAGATTCATCGCAGTCAATCGCTTCAACACTTGCAAGTTACATGCATTTTGAGCGCGACCCAGAGGTGATTAACCAACTGTATGCCACGGCTGATAGTATCACGCCAGAAGATATCAAAGCGGTAGCAAACAAGTACTTTGTTGATCCTAGCCGTACCACGGTGACAATGTCGGCGCTTGATAAAGTGACTGGTTTTGAGCAAGAAGTTGATTTAAATGCCTTGGTTGCCAGTATCGAGCAAGCACCTGCAGAGCGTCATTTTAAAGTACTTGATAAAACCAATAGCTCACCACTGGTTGATGTGAACTGGTTATTTAATACCGGCGCAGCGGCTGATCCACAAGGTAAAAAAGGCTTAGCGGCACTCACAGCTGCGATGCTAGCGCAAGGTGGCTCAGAAACCATGAGCTACAAAGATATTCAAAAAGCGCTATACCCACTGGCGGGAAGCTTTGGCTATCAAATCGATAAAGAGATGATTTCTTTACGTGGTCGTGTACATAAAGACAATGCTGCGAAGTGGTATGCACTAGTTAGCGATCAGATGCTAAACCCTGGCTTCAGAGAAGATGATTTTAAACGCCTGAAAAAAGAGCTTATTGATAGCATTAAAGCAGGTCTGAAAGCGTCAAATGACGAAGAGCTAGGTAAAGAAGTGCTTTATCATCAGCTTTATAAAGGCCACCCGTATGAAAGCTATAACTATGGTGATTTATCAGACCTTGAAGCACTGACGCTTGACGATGTAAAAGCGTTTTATGCTAACCAGTTTACTCAATCTAAGTTAACAGTGGGTCTAATTGGTGCGATCCCGGGTGATGTTAAATCGACTATGCTGAAAGATTTAACATCGCTTCCACAAGGTAAAGAAAGCCGCTTAACGATCCCTGATGCGCCAGAACTTAAAGGTCATCATGCAACGATTGTTGAAAAATCAGCGCAATCTACCGCTGTGTCATTTGGTTTCCCAATCGATACAATTCGTAGTAGCGATGACTGGACTGCGCTTTGGTTAGTGCGCTCTTACTTTGGTGAACACCGCAGCTCAAACAGCTTCTTGTATCAGCGTATTCGTCAAACCCGTGGTATGAACTATGGTGACTATGCATACATTGAGTACTTCCCACGTGGTATGTTCCAAACTAAACCTGATGCTAACTTAGGTCGTTCAGAGCAAATTTTCCAAGTGTGGTTACGTCCGCTTCGTTCAAATAACGACGCGCACTTTGCAACACGTACGGCATTATTCGAGCTTGATAAGCTGATTAAAAATGGCATCAGCAAAGAAGATTTTGAAGCTACTCGTAACTTCTTAATTAACTTTGTGCCACAAATGGTTGCAAGCCAAGATCGCCAGTTAGGCTATGCGCTTGATAGTGAGTTCTATAACACTGAGAGCTTTGTTGACTATGTGCGCGGCAAGCTTGAAAAGCTAACCCTTGATGATGTTAACCGTGTTATTCGCGATAACTTGCAAACAGAGAATATTCACTATGTGTTTATTACTGGTGATGGCAAAGACATGCAAACACGTCTAGCCTCAGAGCAAACATCACCTATGGTGTATAACGCTGAAAAACCAGCAGAACTTGTTGCTGAGGATAAAGTCATTGCTGACTATAAACTTGCAATACCTGCAAAAAATATCGCAGTACTTGATGTCGAAAAAGTATTTCAGTAATAACTGGATTAATAGGCTCTAATCAATGCCCCTAATTAGGGGCATTGTTCTATGTTTAATGGTTCGATGTTATCAGCAAGCACAAGTTGGTTTCGACCCGCTTCTTTTGCTTGATAAAGCGCGCTATCAGCCATTTCAATGAGTAACATGGCATCATCATTGCTACTTGGGTAAATAGTTGCTAAACCAATACTAACCGTCAAGGGATGACCGGCAAGCTCTGGTAATTGAAGCGTATTCAGCGCTGCCATAAAACGCGTCACGAGTTTTTGTGCTTGATGGCTTTGCGTATTACCGAGTACCAGTACAAATTCTTCACCGCCGTATCTAGCGCACAAGTCGCCAGGTCTGCGAGTATAATCTGGTAATAGTTTTGCCACTTCTTTTAAGCAAATATCACCCACCAGATGACCAAAGTTGTCATTAAGAGACTTAAAGTTATCAAGGTCGATCATCGCTAACGACAAGGGGTGCTTTAAACGTGCGCAGCGACTCCACTCTTGCTCATAGAAATCGTCAAAATGACGTCGGTTAGCTATTTGCGTGAGACCATCGATACGAGCAAGTTCTCGTACTTGCTGCTCGGCGATTTTACGTTCGGTAATATTTAAGTGGCTGATCACAACATAACCTGTTGTGCCAAGTTTTAAAGGCACTGCGCGCATCATGAACCAGCGGCTTTCGGTATCACTATGGCATGGGTATTCAAGGTAAAATTCGGTGAGTTGTTGATTGATAACTTGGTTTATTCCGGTGTAGGCTTTTGCACCAAATTCATCGCCATGGACTGCGGCTGATTTGCAAATAGCAAGGTAGTTTTGATCTTCCCATTGGGTGTTACACTGGCAATTATTCTCATCGCCAAAGGTCTGCCAACTACGATTTACAAACTTGATATCACCCGAATCATTAATCACCACAATATGCTCAGAGATCGTATCGAGTATTGATTTTAGAAACTCTTTTGATTCAACCACATTCGTTCCTAGCCATTGCCACTTCTTTAAGATTAGCAATAAATGCTGGGTTTTCACCGTGGTTTGTATAAATAACAATTAATAAGGTGTTGTCTTTTATTTATAGCTTGGCTATTTGAAAGTAGATATCTACAGATATTTGTAGGTGCTGATATGTAAAAACTGCCAGCACCTAGCTCAACGCTCAGTTCTGACAGTTATATTTTATTTATATGCTTGGAAATACTAAAGCATTGCGCCAATTTTAACTGCTAGCGCAAATAGCATGGTTGCTATTACAAAGCCGAACAGTGTGGCGTGGCCGCGTTGTTCTTTGGTCATCTTTCACTCCTAAAAAATAACAAATACCGTTGCCATACCAAGGGCAAAACTGACAAACGAAGAAGCGGCTACGATTGCAGCGAGATTCTGCTTACTCACAGCATGTGTTGTGCTTTGTTCTGATACTTCGTCATCGAGCTTAATGAGTTCACCTTGGCGTACTTCAAACACTGCACATAGGCTCATGGTGGTTTCTTTTGATGCCGCACCCTCTTTTTCAACTCGTTGAATGGTACGTAGGCTTACATCACAGGCATCGGCCAGTTGCTGCTGCGTCCAATCGAATTTAAGCCTAAGTGCTTTTATTGTATTGGGGTTCAGTTGCATTACTTACTTCCCAAGAAATGGTTCAATAAAAGTAACGACAGCGTAACCCGATATTGCGCCACCAAGAAAACAGCCTAAGGTAACCAAAGCCACTTGTTTTGGATTATCAGTAAGTGAGGTTTGAGTACTCTGTTTTACTAATTTACCGGCTTTATAAAACGAACATTCAACCTTGCCTGTGAGTATATTTTGCATCTCGAATTTGACTGTATAAGCATTACCTTGGTAGTTAAAGTCATGATTGCTTTTAAAGCCAAAGCTGCGCTTTTCACTCACCAATTCGTCGTTTACATATATTTTTTCTTTACCGCTCATGATGTGACCAAAGCAGGCGATTTGGTTATCACCATCTTGAAAGTAAAATTTATTGCCTAGCTTATGTGAGTTTAGTACGTCGTTTTTCATCATCGTTTCCTTGTTAAGTTGATGATGTAAATTTAATGATTATTTTTGTTTTTTACGCCGTCAGCGATATGTCAGTGCCTATTTTGGCATATGACAGACAAGATGTCATATCTGTCTTGTTATTGAAAAATAAGCACTTTAATTAAATAGCTCGCCTATCATCTTAATTTGTTACTGTCATATGAGTTTGCCTAAAAAGCGCCTATGAATCAGTAAAGAAGACGTTTGTTGTTCTGGTTATTAGATATAACCAGAACAAATAAACAACGGGTTAGTACATCTTGCTACAAATCCGTTAAACTTAAGGCTTAGCAGTTAGGTACAACTAGAAAGGCAATATTATGCGTCATGAAATTTGGCAAAAGCTTCGAGATGAAGCAAACGAAGTCGTTTCCCGTGAACCGCTTTTAGCAAGTCACGTTTATTCGTGTGTGTTGAATCATGAATGCTTAGGATCGGCGCTCAGCTTTATTGTGGCAAATAAACTTGCTGATGCAGTAGTATCGGCATTTACTATTCGAGAATTATTCGACCAAGCCTTTGTTAAATGTGACCTAATGCTGACGCATGTAGCCCATGATATAAAAGCAGTTAAAGATCGTGACCCTGCGGCCGATAGTTATTTAACTGTAATTTTGAATCTTAAAGGCTTCCATGCAATACAAGCACATCGACTCGCACACTGCTTATGGCTGCAAAACCGAAAAGAGCTTGCTCGCTTCATTCAGAGCAGAACCTCAGAAGTATTTGGCGTTGACATCCATCCTGCTTGTAAAGTTGGTCATGGTATTATGTTTGACCATGCAACTGGGATTGTAATTGGTGAAACAGCGGTTATTGAAGATAACGTATCGATTCTACAATCTGTAACCTTAGGTGGTACAGGTAATGAGCAAGGTGACCGCCACCCTAAAATTCGCGCCGGTGTTTTGATTGGCGCAGGTGCTAAAGTACTGGGTAACATCGAAGTAGGAGAGGGTGCGCGTATTGGTGCAAACTCTGTCGTGTTAAGTGCGGTTCCAGCGCACACGACAGTGGTTGGGGTACCTGCTAAAGTGGTCGGCAAACCGAGCTGTCCCTGTCCAGCAGAAAGCATGAACCAAAACTTTTTAGACGATGGTACGACTACCGCTAGTAATGCCTCTCACACCAGTGCTATGTTGTAGTTTTACACGATAAAAGAGCAATGGAATTGTCTAAATTATTCTTCGGATTAGCTGTTACAGCGTCATTTATATGTGGCGCTGTCGCTATGTCACTTTTTCAATCTACTCCACAACAGCCACACACTTATCAGCAACAATTTGTTGAAGAACAAATAGCTCAAGCACCAGAGCAGCAAGCCACTGCTATAGCGCCTGTTATTAATAAACAAGTTGTTGAAATTAATTCAGATAGTTCAGCAGCTGTTAGCAAAAGCGAGCTTGAGCAACAAGTCGCAGAGCTAAAGTTGCAAGTTCAAAACCAACAAGCGGTGATTGCCAGTTACCGTTCAAGTGCGATACCTCCACAGCAAATCGACTCACATCTAGATGAACTTTATACCTTGTTAGAAGAGCAATCTCGCGATGAGGCGTGGGCTTATCAAGTGGAAACAGCCATGAGTGATTTTTTAATCATGGCAGATTTACCTGTGCAACCACAGCTGAGTGTTTCTTCATGCAAAAGCTCGGTGTGTCAGTTTAAGCTATTACAACCAGAGGGTGTTGATGACTTGCCAAGTCATTATTGGCGCAACATGACCGATAAAATGATGGAACAAAGCTGGTGGAAGCAATTTAAATTTACCTCCACCACCTCAAGTGACGATAGTCTAACAATCATCGCAAGCACGCAGTGATATCAAAGATATCAAACAACTTTTGATTGTAGTTGACCATCAGCAAGCTCGGTGGTTATAAGCTCACCAGAGCTTACATCGTTAACTGATTTCACCACGCCACCGAGCTGGTTTTTAGTAATACTATAACCACGCGCTAACACACTGAGAGGGCTCACAGAATCTAAACGGCTCGCTTGTAATGAAAGCTGGTTTCGAGAACTTGAAAGTTGCTGCTGCATCGCTTGTGTAAGCCTTGCATGTAATTGCGCCAGTTGATGCTCGCTTTTCGCTAGATGCTTTTCGGGTGAGCGTTGCATTAAGCGTGGTGTTAGGTTGGCAAGTGCTCGCTCATATCGCTGGATTTTGCCACGCATTGCGCTGTGTAAGGCCAAACTAAGTTCATCTAGTTTTTGCGTTTGTTGGTTAAGTTGATTACGCGGATGGCAAAGCTGTAAGCGGTGCTCAAATTGAGTTGCGGTACTGCGCTTAACTGCTAAAGCGTGTTTAAATGCGTGATTTAAGTGCCTAACTAACTGCGTAACCTTGTTATGTAGCTCTTCGGTATTTGGGCTAACAAGTTCTGCGGCTGCAGAAGGGGTTGCGGCGCGAATATCGGCGACATAATCACTAATCGTGGTATCGACCTCGTGACCAACGGCGCTAACGATGGGTAAGTGACTGGCAAAAATAGCGCGGGCTAGTTGCTCATGGTTAAAACACCATAAATCTTCAAGTGAACCACCACCGCGACCTAGTATGAGCACATCTACTTCGTTACGCTGGTTGGCGATGTTTATTTTTTCTATTAATTGGCTGTGTGCATCTGCGCCTTGCACCATTGCTGGGTAAATCACGACTTCAAGCTGCGGTGCACGGCGTTTAAGCACCGTCAGAATATCGCGAATAGCTGCTCCTGTGGCTGAGGTGATCACCCCAACACGGTTAATATTAGTTGGTAATGGTTTTTTGTGGGCTGAGCTAAATAGGCCTTCGGCAGCTAAGCGCATTTTAAGTGCATCAAATTCTTGTTTTAGTAAACCTTCACCCGCAGGGGCCATGTGTTCAACAATTAGTTGATAATCACCACGAGGTTCATACAAAGATACGCGGGCACGCACGGTTACTTGTGCACCATTGCTCGGGCGAAAAGTTTGGCCGCGATTATTGCCGCGCCACATCGCCGCTTTTACTTGAGCTCGGTCGTCTTTTAACGTGAAGTACCAGTGTCCTGATGCTGGGGCTATAAAGTTAGAAATTTCGCCATTTAAGATAAGCGATGAAAAGCCTTGTTCTAAAACATGACGAATTTCCTTATTTAGGCGCGAGACCGTATAAACAGGCTGTGTTGTGTGCGTAAAAGCCATTAAAAACCCCAGTAAAAAATTCTCTGTGTACTTTAACACAAATAAATGAATAATTTTATTTACTCGTGCTCATAACGCTGATAAAATTTGGCCGCAATTCCTTATACTCAGATCCACATGTGAGAAGTTGCACTATGCTAAGAATCGCTAAAGAAGCTCTTACCTTTGACGACGTACTACTTGTACCAGGTCATTCTACTGTTTTGCCACACACGGCAAATATTTCAACTCGCTTAACGCGTGGTATCAATCTTAACTTGCCGCTAGTTTCAGCATCTATGGATACTGTAACTGAAGCACGCTTAGCGATTGCTCTAGCGCAAGAGGGCGGTTTAGGTTTCATCCACAAAAACATGACAATTGAAGAGCAAGCTAAAAACGTACGTAAAGTTAAAACGTACGAAGCGGGTATTGTTTCTTTCCCTGTTACTGTGACTGCGGATCTTACAATTGCTGATGCTATCGCACTTTCAGAAGAAAAAGGTTTTTCAGGTTTCCCTGTAACCGACGCTGACAATAACCTTGTAGGTATTGTTACAAGCCGTGATATGCGTTTTGAAACGAAACTTGAGCAGCCTGTTTCTACAGTGATGACGAAAAAAGAATCGTTAGTAACTGTTAAAGAAGGTGCAGACCGTGATGAGATCTTAGGTCTAATGCACGAGCACCGTATCGAAAAAATTCTTGTTGTTGATGATGCATTTAAACTAAAAGGCATGATCACTGTAAAAGATTATCAAAAAGCACAAGACAAGCCTCACGCATGTAAAGATGAGCAAGGTCGTCTTCGTGTAGGTGCCGCTGTTGGTGTTGGTCCTGGTACTGACGAGCGTATCGCAGCCCTAGTTGAAGCCGGTGTTGACGTATTACTTATCGATACATCACATGGTCACTCACAAGGTGTAATCGACCGTGTTGCTCAAACACGTCAAGCATACCCAGATCTACAAATCGTAGCAGGTAACGTTGCAACAGCTGAAGGTGCGATTGCCCTTGCTGATGCGGGTGTTGACGCTGTTAAGGTAGGTATTGGCCCTGGTTCTATCTGTACTACTCGTATCGTAACAGGTTGTGGTGTACCACAAATTACAGCGATTTCTGACGCAGTTGAAGGCTTAAAAGGCCGCGATATTCCTGTTATCGCTGACGGTGGTATTCGTTTCTCAGGTGACATTGTAAAAGCACTTGTTGCCGGTGCATCATGTGTAATGGTGGGTTCAATGTTAGCGGGTACTGAAGAAGCACCAGGTGAAGTTGAGCTATACCAAGGTCGTTACTACAAGTCTTACCGTGGTATGGGTAGCCTTGGCGCTATGAACCAAAAAGAAGGTTCATCAGACCGTTACTTCCAAAAATCGAACGAAGCAGACAAGCTTGTTCCTGAAGGTATCGAAGGCCGTGTTGCTTATAAAGGTCCTATCGCGACAATCATTCACCAACAAGTGGGCGGTCTTCGCAGTGCAATGGGCTTAACAGGCTGTGCAACAATTGAAGAGTTAAATACTAAACCTCAATTTGTTCGCGTTACTTCAGCGGGTATGGGTGAGTCACACGTTCACGACGTACAGATCACTAAAGAAGCGCCAAACTACCGCTTAGGTTAATTACCTTAAGGTATTGAAATTACATGGGCTAGCTTTTGCTAGCCCTAATTTATTTATCATCTCCCTTTGGGAGAGCAGTTCCTGACTAACGAGATACTCCATGAGCAAAGACATTCACGATTCACGAATTCTCATTTTAGATTTTGGTTCGCAATACACACAGTTAATCGCACGTCGTATACGTGAGATTGGTGTTTACTGTGAGCTATGGGCATGGGATGTAACTGAAGAGCAAATCCGCGAATTTAATCCACAAGGTATTATTTTGTCGGGTGGCCCTGAGTCTACAACACTTGAAAACAGCCCTCGTGCTCCTGAGTATGTATTTAATGCAGGCGTTCCAGTACTTGGTATTTGTTACGGCATGCAAACAATGGCAATGCAACTGGGTGGTAGCGTACACAGCTCTGATAAGAAAGAGTTTGGTTATGCGCAAGTTGAGAAAGTAGGTAACTGTGCGTTATTCGATGCTATCGAAGACCACATTACTGACGGCGGTGCTGGCGTACTTGACGTTTGGATGAGCCACGGCGATAAAGTGATGGAAGTACCAGAGACTTTCAAAACAACTGCTAAAACATCAACATGTCCACATGCAGCAATGTCATGGGAAGAAAAGCGTTTCTACGGCGTACAGTTCCACCCAGAAGTAACTCACACTCATCAAGGTCAACGTTTACTTGAGCGTTTTGCAATTGATATCTGTGGCTGTGAAAAGCTATGGACACCAGCTAAAATCATCGATGATGCTATTGAGCGTATTAAGCAAACAGTGGGTGATGACGAAGTTATCCTAGGTTTATCAGGTGGTGTTGATTCATCTGTTGTAGCTATGCTTATTCACCGTGCAATCGGCGACAAGCTAACGTGTGTATTCGTTGATAACGGTCTTCTTCGTTTAAACGAAGGTCAGCAAGTTATGGACATGTTTGGCAACAAGTTTGGCCTAAACATTGTTAAGGTTGATGCTGAAGATCAATTCTTAGCTGACTTAGCTGGTAAATCAGACCCAGAAGATAAGCGTAAAGCGATTGGTCATACGTTCATTAAAGTATTCGATGAGCAAGCTAAAAAGCTGAAAAATGCTAAATGGTTAGGTCAAGGTACTATCTACCCAGACGTAATCGAATCTGCTGCATCAGCAACAGGTAAAGCACACGTAATCAAGTCTCACCACAACGTTGGTGGTTTACCAGACGACATGAAAATGGGTCTTGTTGAGCCATTACGTGAGCTATTTAAAGATGAAGTACGTAAAATTGGTCTTGAGCTTGGCCTACCTTACGACATGCTTTACCGTCACCCATTCCCGGGTCCTGGTTTAGGTGTTCGTGTACTTGGTGAAATCAAGAAAGAGTACTGTGATTTACTACGTCGCGCAGATGCAATCTTCATCGAAGAGCTACACAAAGCTGAGCTTTACCATAAAGTAAGCCAAGCATTCACTGTATTCTTACCAGTTAAATCGGTAGGTGTAATGGGTGATGCACGTAAATACGACTGGGTTGTATCACTACGTTGTGTAGAAACAATCGACTTTATGACGGCACGTTGGTCACACTTACCTTATGAATTCTTAGGTGTGGTTTCAAACCGTATCATCAACGAAATCGATGGTATCTCACGTGTTGTTTACGATATTTCAGGTAAGCCACCGGCAACAATCGAGTGGGAATAATTTTATTATTCTGACCTGAATTGGTACAAAAACGGCGAATTAGCTTGCTAATTCGCCGTTTTGTTTATTTAAGAAGCAGTTAAACTAAAAACTGTGTTTTTTTACTTTACCTTTGAAAAAAGCTCTATATAATTCGACGACATTGCAGGGGCGTAGTTCCAATTGGTAGAACAGCGGTCTCCAAAACCGACGGTTGGGAGTTCGAATCTCTCCGCCCCTGCCATTTCTTCCTTCTTTACTTTAATCGCAAATCTCCCTATATTACTTGCTCTTAATCATGATTGAGTTGTTATGAATCCAAGTTACGCTGCGATATTCTCTGTACAATCTTTAGAGTTAAATCAACACTATCGAACTGCGCCTGATATTTCTGGCGAACAGATGCCAAACACTCAACAAGAAACCCTCACGCTACCGTTACAGTTTCACCAAGATCTCGAAAAAGCGTTTGCGCCGTTAGTGATCACTCAAATCGTAAAAGCAGCAAGTATTAGTTGGCAACAGGGCTGTTTAGCTTTACCTAGCGAGAAGCTTAATAGTGAACAGAAAAAACAACTTTGGTCTTTAATCGGTGAGCAACTTGATAAGCTTTAAACCTGTAGATGCAAGCTATATTAGCCAGTTAATGGCTATTGAAAACGCCTGCCATAGTCACCCGTGGACAGAGAAAACCATGCTGTCGTGTTTAGCTGGGCGTTACTTTAACCTGGCTGCTTTTCAAGGCGATGACATGCTTGGGTTTTATATCGGTGAACAAGCGGGCCCGGATTACACCTTAATGGATATTTGTGTTGCGCCTAAGTATCAAGGGCAGGGCATTGCTAAGCGATTGTTAAATGCCTTTATTGAGCATGGCGAGCAGCACCAAGCTGAAAATCTCTTCTTAGAAGTGCGTGAATCAAATGCACCCGCTATTGGCCTGTATGAAAGCGCTGGCTTTTCACATATGTCGGTGCGTAAGAACTATTACCCAACCGCGACAGGCAACGAAGACGCTATTTTAATGGGGATGAGCTTTTCCCTTTAAGATGCCTCTTCAAGGGCATCGATAAGTGCGTTGTAACATTGTTCAACTTGCTCTGTTTGATTACTGCGTAATGCATTTTCAAGTTGGCCTGCGGTCTTATGAATTGCTTCAAAACTAAAACACCCCGCACTGCCTTTTAGACTGTGCGCCAATGAGCGGAGTGCTTCCCACTCTTTAGCACGATACAACTGCACAACTTGAGATAAGTAATCAGGTAGTTTTGAACGGTAGTTGTCGTTAATTTGTTGGAACTTTTCACTTTTTAGTAAGTTTTCCCACTTGTTTTGACTGTCTTTTTCAATGTGTAGGTAGCTTACAAGCACTTGCTCTAGAGCATCTTTGTCGATTGGTTTGGCGAGTGCTTCATCACAGCCAGCCTCTATGTAGGTATCGACATCGGTTTTCATTACATTGGCCGTAAGCGCAATGATAGGGCCATCATAGGCTGCGTGACGTAACATTTGCGTTGCTTCTAAGCCGCCCATGACAGGCATCTGCATATCCATGATGATCAGCTGATAATCATTTACCAATGCCATTTCTACTGCTTCAGCCCCATTTTTGGCAATGTCTGGCTCAAGCCCCCAAGTTTGTAACAGTAGTTTGATCAGTAACTGGTTATCTGGGTTATCTTCGGCTACCAGAATATTGGCATCAAAGCTATTCGCTGCGAATGACAGCTGAACGTCTTTACTTGGTGAGAGCTGCTCATAGCTATGAATAAAGCCCTCATTTTGTAACTGCTCGGCATTTAAATGAGCAGCAACTTGGACGGTAAAACAACTGCCGTTTCCAGGTTCGCTAATAAGTTGCACATCACCGCCTAGCAACTGGGCTAAGTTCTTCGATATACACAAGCCAAGGCCTGTACCACCGAAGCGGCGAGTGGTCGTCGCATCGGCTTGTTCAAACGGTTTGAACACCCGTTCAACCTCACGCTCTGACATACCAATACCGGTATCTTGAATCGCAAATTCTAAATGTTGTTTATTGCTGTTGTAACTTATATCGATTGAGATGCTGCCTTTCTCAGTGAACTTAACTGCGTTGCTGGCAATATTGATTAAAATTTGTTTTAAACGTGTGGTATCGCTATTAATGGTTTTGGGTACTGGCAGCTGGTAGTTAATATTAAACGCCAGTTGCTTTTCATTAGCCAGCGGGCGAATAATCGAATCAATATCATGAATAAGCTGCACCACATTGCATGGGCCGCGTTCAACAGCCAGTTTTTCAGCCTCAATTTTTGATAAATCAAGAATGTTATTAATAAGCTCAAGTAAGTGCTTAGAATTACGTAAAATAGTACTTAAATGCTGCTCATCATTCACCGCATCTTTGTTGTGCAGGAGCTGCTCTGTAAAGCCCATAATTGCGGTTAGTGGGGTGCGAATTTCATGACTCATATTCGCTAAAAAGCGGCTTTTCAGTTGGTTGGCTTGCTCAGCTTGGGCAATGGCCACTTCTAGCTTGCTATTCATTGCTTCGAGGGCTTTGGTACGGCTTTCTACTTTTTCTTCTAGGTGATGCTTATATTCCTCAAGCTCGTCTTGGTAATGACGAATTTGGTTCACCATGTGGTTAAAGTCATTGAAAAGCACGCCTACTTCATCGTTTGTATGTGCTGGCAAGTACACAGATAAATCACCATCACCCACCCGATGGCTTGCAGCCCCTAATAATTCGACTGGGGTGAGTAGTAAGTTGCGCACCACTATGTAGATCAAAATAGGCAGTGAAATCACAGAGATAATTACAATTAACGCAGTAATTAAGCTGATGGCTTTACCTGATTGATACAGCAAATCTTTGGGAGTGGTTGAGATAAAGTAATCACCGTCGGTCATTTGTACCGCGTAGATAATGCGCTCTTCTTTGTCGATACTCGATAGTTCAATACTGGCTAGTTTGCCGTAATCAGCCAACCGCTTAATTTGTTCAAGCTCATATTCACTTAAATAGCTGCCACGTAAGTCATAGTCTGAGCTAAATAAAATTTGCCCCTTAGTGGTCAAAAATAAATTTAAGGTGTTATTAAATGGCGCTTCTAAAATGCTGGCGTTTAGTATTGATGGTTCAACATGAACAACAATAAACCCTAGCTGCTGCGGCTGTTTTAAGTAGTAATCGATATTATAAATGGGGTGCACAAAGTACAGGCTAGTTGAGCCATCTTCTTTGGGGATCATAAATTGCTGTTGACGCAAATTTGATTGCAGCACTTGATCAAAAAACGGGTAGCTGTCGGGAGCTGGGGTTAATTGACTTGAATAAAACGCATCGCTTTTACCATCTGGGGCAACATAGTTGATGCTTACAATATCAGGGTAAGCTTCTGAATAGCTGGCGAATACATTCATCAACTCGCCAAGGCGCTCAATATATTGATTTTTTGATTCGGGTTCGCGGGCTAAAAAGTCTGCCAATACCGGAGAGGTCGAAAGTAACCGAGTAATCGAATGAAATGAGTCAATGTAATTGAAGATTTTTTGCTGTTGCTGCTCAACAAAGCGACTGACAATTAGCTCAGCTTGTTTTTTTGTTGAATTGGTCACATTGGTTAACGTAAAGCCACCTAAAAACAACAAAGGTAAGATCACTAATGGTGTGATATACCATAATAATCGAATACTGAGCTTACTGGTTTTCATGACCTAAATTGATATCCCTCCGTGCAATTTATCAATAGTATGCGTTACAACTTGATTACACAAGCTTAGCAAAAAAGTGAACAACGAAAATAGCAAAGCAAAGGTGAATAATTACTTACAATCGCTGCTTTTTTGGCTAAGACAAACAAGGTATAATACTCGGCAATTCTATTTTATTTTTACAGTGCGCACCGAGCTTTATAATTTATAAGGCAGTTAAGTGCGCTTTGTTATGACTAAAAGCAGCTTACATGTCTAATTTAACTACCGAAATTAATAAACGACGCACCTTTGCGATCATCTCGCACCCGGATGCGGGTAAAACCACCATTACAGAAAAAGTTCTGTTATTCGGACAAGCGATTCAAAAAGCGGGTACCGTAAAGGGTCGTGGCTCAAACCAGCACGCAAAATCAGACTGGATGGAAATGGAAAAAGAACGTGGTATCTCGGTAACTACGTCTGTTATGCAATTTCCTTACAATGAGCGTCTGGTTAACTTACTTGATACTCCTGGACACGAAGACTTCTCTGAAGATACTTACCGTACATTAACGGCGGTTGACTCGTGTCTAATGGTAATCGACGCGGCGAAAGGTGTTGAGGATCGTACTCGTAAATTAATGGAAGTAACACGCTTACGTACTACGCCTATCGTAACTTTCATGAATAAGTGTGACCGTGATATTCGTGATCCAATGGAGTTATTAGACGAAGTTGAGACTGAGCTTAACATCGCCTGTGCGCCAATCACTTGGCCGATTGGGTGTGGTAAAGAGTTTAAAGGTGTGTATCACATTCACCGTGAAGAAACGATTTTGTATAGCACAGGTCAAGGCCACACAATCCAAGAAGTGCGTGTTATTAAAGGCTTAGATAATCCTGAGCTTGATACGGCGATTGGTAGCGAACTTGCTGAGCAGTTGCGTGAAGAACTTGAGCTAGTTGTCGGTGCATCACACGAATTTGACTTAGATCTGTTTTTAGCGGGCGAGCTATCACCGGTGTATTTTGGTACGGCATTAGGTAACTTTGGTGTTGACCATGTACTTGATGGTTTAACTGAGTGGGCACCTGCGCCATTACCTCGCGAAACAGAAGACCGCCAAGTAGCAGCAACAGAAGAGAACTTCTCTGGCTTCGTATTTAAAATCCAAGCGAACATGGACCCTAAACACCGTGACCGTATTGCCTTTATGCGTATTGTATCTGGCAAATATAGCCAAGGTATGAAAATGAGCCATGTACGTATTGGTAAGCAAGTCAGTATTTCTGATGCGGTAACCTTTATGGCTGGTGATCGTGAGCGAGCGCAAGATGCGTACGCGGGTGACATCATTGGTTTACACAACCACGGTACAATTCAAATTGGTGATACCTTCACACAAGGCGAAAAAATGAAGTTTGGTGGTATTCCTAACTTCGCACCAGAATTATTCCGCCGTATTCGCTTAAAAGATCCTTTAAAACAAAAGCAATTGTTAAAAGGCTTAGTTCAGCTATCTGAAGAAGGTGCTGTGCAAGTATTTAGACCGCTTATTAATAATGACCTTATCGTTGGTGCGGTCGGTGTACTACAGTTTGATGTGGTTGTTGCGCGTTTAAAAGCAGAATACAACGTAGATGCGATTTACGAAGGTGTCAGTGTAAATACAGCACGCTGGGTACACTGTGATGATGCGAAAAAATTCGAAGAGTTTAAGCGTAAGTGCGAAAGCAACTTAGCGCTTGATGGTGGTGATAACCTTACTTATATCGCGCCAAGCCGTGTAAATCTAAACTTATCGATGGAGCGCTATCCAGATATCAAGTTTAACCACACACGCGAAAACTAATACGCTAAGTCTGCTTCAAATTTAAGTGCCCGCATAGCGGGCCATAAAGGTAAAAATTACAATGAATATTCGTACTCTTTTAATCGAAAAAGCAATTGCTGCAATGGTTGCAGCAGGATTACCAGAAGATACAAATCCAGCGGTAACGCAAAGCACACGTCCGCAGTTTGGTGATTACCAAATCAATGGTGCAATGGGCGCGGCTAAAAAATTAAAATCAAACCCGCGTGAACTAGCACAAAAAATTATCGATAACCTAGACCTTGCTGATATCGCAGAAAAAACTGAAATCGCAGGCCCAGGTTTTATCAATATTCACTTAAAGCCTGAGTTTTTATCTGCAAGCTTAAAAGCGGCAAACGAAGACGAAAAGCTGGCTGTTGCACCACATGCAACGGCGCAAAAAGTGGTTGTTGATTACTCATCACCTAACCTTGCTAAAGAAATGCACGTAGGTCACTTACGTTCAACCATCATTGGTGATGCGGTTGTTCGTGCCCTTGAGTTCCGTGGTGATGAAGTTGTTCGTCAAAACCACATGGGTGACTGGGGTACTCAGTTTGGTATGTTAATCGCGCACTTAGAAGATCAAATCAATCAAGGTGTTGATTTAGACAAAGTGGCGCTTGCTGACCTTGAAACCTTCTACCGTGATGCGAAAAAACGCTTTGATGATGAAGAAGGGTTTGCTGATAAAGCGCGTGATTACGTTGTTAAATTACAAGGTGGCGATGCACACTGTGAAAAACTGTGGAAGTTATTCATCGCGACTTCTGTAAAGCACTCTGAAGAAGTTTACAAGCGTCTAAACGTAACACTTACAGCAGATGACATCATGGCTGAAAGTGCATACAACAGTGAACTTGCAAACATCATCGCACTATTAAAAGACAAAAACATTGCTGTTGAATCTGATGGCGCACAAGTGGTGTTTTTAGATGAGCTTGCTAACAAAGACGGCGAGCCTTCAGTGTTTATCGTACAGAAATCAGGTGGTGGTTTCTTATACGCGACGACTGACTTAGCGGCCTGTGATTACCGTTCAAATAAACTAGGTGCTGATCGTATCCTAATCTTTGTAGATGCACGTCAAAGCTTACACTTCAATCAAGTTGAGCTAACAGCACGTAAAGCAGGTTTATTACGTGATGAAACAAGTTATGAATTCTGCCCATTCGGCACCATGATGGGTGAAGACGGTAAGCCATTCAAAACTCGTACTGGCGGTACGGTTAAACTTGCTGATTTACTTGAAGAATCAATCACTCGTGCAGCAGCTAAACTTGCTGAGCGTGAGTCAGATTTAAGCGACGAAGAGCGTAGCGAAATTGCCCGTAAAGTAGGTATTGGCGCAGTGAAATATGCGGATCTTTCTAAGCACCGTACTAGCGATTATATCTTCAACTGGGACACAATGCTGAGCTTTGAAGGTGCGACAGCGCCTTACTTACAATATGCATACACGCGTGTTCGCAGTATTTTCCGTAAATCAGGTATCGATGCAGCGTCATTAACAGCTGACGTTGCAATCAACGAGCCACAAGAAAAAGCGCTGGCGCTTAAACTTCTTCAGCTAGAAGAAGTACTGGATCTAATGATCAGCGAAGCGACACCGCACGTATTATGTGGATACCTATACGAACTAGCAAGCCTATACATGACGTTCTACGAAGCATGCCCAGTTCTAAAAGAAGGCGTAGAGCCAAGTGTTCGTGACAGCCGTTTAGTACTGTGTAATTTGGTTGCGAAGACATTGAAATCAGGGTTGGATCTTTTAGGTATCGAAGTCATGGAGCAAATGTAATCACCGTCGTATTTTAACCTAATACTGCGTTGTCAAACCGACTGACCCTAATCACATACAAAACACGTATGCTCATAGGGATAAGTCGGTTTTCCGCCTTGTCTTAGGCTAAACTACTTAGGTGAATTCTGCTTCGTGTAGTTCGCTTTGACTGCGTTGTCGTGCTTTTTTAACCGAAGTCACATACAAAACACGTATGCTCCTTGGTATAAAAAAGCACTTCGCCTTGTCAGCACTCCTACACTTGCAGATGATGCGCTTTGTAGGTTGGGTAGAGCGCAGCGAAACCGAGTATAAATCGCAGGCCCTAGACTCTAGGCGCTAGGGGAGTAGCTTGTAGAACCTAGAACCTAGAACCTAGAACCTAGAACCTAGAACCTAGAACCTAGAACCTAGAACCTAGAACCTAGAACCTAGCTTCGTAGGTTGGGTAGAGCGCAGCGAAACCCAACACA
>NZ_PNCP01000050.1:0-92086 GCF_005886115.1 Pseudoalteromonas sp. S4492 | reverse complement strand
CCCCCCCCCCCCCCCCCCCCCCCCCCCCCCGCTCCCCTCCTGCCGCCCCCGGCATCTGTTAGTTAGCTGAGTGACTAGCGCTGAGCCGTGAGCTCTTAGCTTTTAGCTCGCAACTCGCAACTCGCAACTTGCAACTCGCAACTCGCAACTTACTTCAATCTAATCGACGTTGCTTCAATCTCGATTAAACCTTGCTTAAACAAACCGCCAATGGCTTTTTTGTAGTTTGCTTTACTGGTTGAGAAAGTCTTTTTAATTGCTTCTGGGTCTGATTTATCACCTAAGTGAAGTACGCCGCCTTCGGCTTTTAATTTAGCTAAGATTTTTTCGCCTAAGTCGTTTACTTTGCCCATACCTGGCTTTTCAAGTAGTACGTCGATTTTGCCGTCCTCACGTACTTTTTGAATAAAGCCTTTTAAGCGCTGACCAACAAATAGCTTTTTAAATACCGTGTTGTAGTAAACAACACCAATGTGGGCTTCGTTCACGAGTACTTTGTAGCCAAGGTCTGTTTTACCGGCAACGATTAAGTCAACTTCTTCCATCGTTGCGTAAGTTGGTTCTTCTTTCGATAAAAACTTATTAAAGTTGCTTGATGCGCAAATACGTTGGCTAGCATTATCTAGGTATAAACGTACAAGATACGAAAAGCCGTCTTTCATTTTTGGCTTTTGTTCGTTGTATGGCGCTAGTACGTCTTTTTCGAGGCCCCAATCCATAAACGCACCAGTGCTATTGATAGCTTTAACACGTAGTAGGGCAAATTCGCCTACCTCAGCCAATGGTTTTTTCGTGGTACCGGTTGGGTGACCTGCGTGATCTAAGTAAATGAATACTTGAACGCTGTCGCCAGCTTCTAGTTCGTAATCAATTTCTTTGCTTGGTAAGAATACTTCGCCTAAATCACGGCCATCTAAATAAGCACCTTCGTTAGACATTTCGTTAACGAAAAGGGTTTGTGTGGTTCCTAAAATACTCATTGTTATTCCTGTTCTGGCTTTTTCTTACGGCGCATTGGAGCAAAACCATCTACATCAATTGGTGCTTGAATAGGGGCTTTAGGCTTTTTAGGGGCTGCTTTGCGTTTTGGTTTAGCAGGTTTTGCAGCCACTTTTTTCTCTGCTTTATTCCAAACTGTGTTTGGTTTTTTCTCACGCAGACCTTTAAATTTACCAACAAGGCCATCAACGGTGAAAAAGCTTAATTCATCATTTAAAAATGCTTTAATTGCTTTGTAGCTAGGCCAATCTTTCGGGCCCACTAACGAAATAGCAGTTCCTTTAAAGCCTGCGCGACCAGTACGACCAATACGGTGCACATATTCTTCAGCATGTTTTGGCAGGTCAAAGTTAATTACATGGGTCACGCTTAATAAATCAAGACCACGTGATGCAACATCAGTGGTGATTAAAATTTTAAAGTTTTCACGGCTAAAGGCATCCATAATTTCAAGGCGCTTAGCCTGTGTTAAGTCACCCGCAAGTGCTTGTGCTTTTAGGCCTTTATCAGATAATAATTGGCTTAAACGCTGAGTATCGGCACGTGTTGCAGTAAAAATAATGCATTGGCCAACATTATCTTGTTTTACAAAGTGCTCTAGTAGCGCTTCTTTGTGATCTAGATGATCAGCTAAATAAAGCTGCTGGGTAATGTCACTATGTTGCTCGTTAGAGGCACTTAACAGTATTTGTTTTGGTGAGCGTAATAAGTTACGCGACAAAGCATCAACTTGTGCATGGTCAAGGGTTGCTGAAAACAATAACGTTTGGCGTAAACGGTGATCAGCAAGCTCGTTGATCATTTTAACTTGATCGGTAAAACCTAAATCTAAAATACGGTCCGCTTCGTCAAAAATTAACAGCTCTAAGCCTGAAAGTTGTAACGAGCGTTGACTCAAATGGTCAGCAATACGGCCCGGTGTGCCCACTACAAAGTGCGGGTCTTTACGAAGTGCTTTAATTTGATCGTTAAAGTTTTCACCACCCAGTATTTTTACTGCACTAATGTTTGTGCCTGCAATTAAAAGTCTTAATTGGCTGTATACTTGGGTTGCTAATTCGCGGGTAGGCGCAACGATCAAAACGCGAGGGTCGCGTTTACTGAGTGCTTTTTGTTTCATTACACGCTGTACAGCAGGTAATAAAAACGCCAGCGTTTTGCCCGATCCTGTTTTTGACTGTGCAAAAATATCATGGCCTGCGATAGCTGTTGGTACCGCGTGAGCTTGAATGTCAGTGGGCTGGGTGATGCCTTGATGCGCAAGTTGTTTTTCGAGGCGTGTATCAATCCCAAGTTCAGTAAAATGCAATGCGTAATCTCCGATGAGCAAAATTTGTAAATCCCGTTCATTATAACGCACTTGCCTCACTAGGAGACAGTAAAAACACAGCTATTTCGCATCAGTTTTTGCAATTATCGTTAATTCGCGTAAAATACGCGCCCTCAATGCGCCGGATTTGCGATTCGGTTAACGCCCCACATGGGCATTTAAAGCAAAAGGTAAAACCATGACTGCTGTTCATAAAGACAATGTAACTAGCGAGCACTTTGTTGTTTGCGCACTTTACAAATTTGTAGCCCTTCCTGATTTTGAAGCGATTCGCCAACCACTACTAAAAGTAATGGAAGACAATGAAGTACGCGGTACTTTGTTACTTGCGGCTGAAGGTATTAACGGTACTGTTTCTGCTAAACGTGAAGGTATCGATAACCTACTTGCATGGTTAGATGCACAACCAAACCTAGATAACATTGTGACTAAAGAGTCATACGATGACGAATGTCCGTTCTACCGTACTAAGGTAAAACTGAAAAAAGAAATCGTAACTATGGGTGTTGAAGGTATCGACCCACGTGAAGTAGTGGGGACATACGTAAAACCAGCTGATTGGAATGCGTTAATTTCAGACCCTGAAGTGATTCTTATCGATACGCGTAACGATTACGAAATAGAGATCGGTACTTTCCAAAATGCGGTTGATCCAAACACGAAGACATTCCGCGAATTCCCTGCATGGGCGAAAGAAAACCTAGACCCAGCAAAGCACAAAAAAGTAGCGATGTTCTGTACTGGTGGTATTCGCTGTGAAAAATCAACTGCTTACATGAAAGAGCAAGGCTTTGACGAAGTATTCCACCTTGAAGGCGGTATTCTTAAGTACTTAGAAGAAGTACCAAAAGAAGAAACTATGTGGGAAGGTGAGTGTTTTGTATTTGATAACCGTGTTGCGGTAAATCACGACTTACAAAAAGGTTCTTACGACCAATGTCATGCGTGTCGTATGCCTATCACTGAAGAAGAAAAGCAAAAACCAGAATACATGGAAGGTGTTTCGTGTCATCACTGTCACGACAGCCTAACAGAAGAGCAACGTGCACGTTTTGCTGAGCGTCAAAAGCAAATCGAATTAGCACAGGCGCGTGGCGAAGGTCACATCGGTAATGAAGCGCAAGAAGTTCTTCGTAAGCGTAAAGAAGCTAAAAAAGCGCAAAAAGAAGCACAGCGCCAACAGTAATTTTTAGTATTGTTAATAGTTAAAAACCTCAGCATTATCTGGGGTTTTTTTATGCCCGTAAATCGCCTACATACAGTTTATTACAGTTCTTAAACAGTATCTAACTCATGCTAGGAATACTATCTATCTAAGCTTTTATACTGACAGGGTGAGAACAATGAAGAAATTACTGATAGGTTTACTCTTTTTAGGCGGCTGCGCATCACAAGGAGTTGATAGAGCCGACCAAAATGTGATGATCAAACGCTTTTATGCAAAGGTAACATCAGTAAAACCCGTTAAATTATCATCGAATGTTAAAACGGGTATAGCAGCAGGCTCTGCGATAGGTTTTGTTGATGAATTAGATGGCAACCACGAAGAGATGATTGCAGGCGCCCTTGCTGGAGCACTGGTCGGCGGGATTTTTACTGCAATTGCAGAGGGAAGCAACGATGCCTTTGAAT
Source organism: Pseudoalteromonas sp. S4492 (assembly GCF_005886115.1). Classification (NCBI taxonomy): domain Bacteria; kingdom Pseudomonadati; phylum Pseudomonadota; class Gammaproteobacteria; order Alteromonadales; family Pseudoalteromonadaceae; genus Pseudoalteromonas; species Pseudoalteromonas sp. S4492. The sequence goes on along the minus strand of NZ_PNCP01000050.1, from coordinate 88,125 downwards.
ATTCATTACGTTCAGAGCAAGAAGGGAGTTTTACGCTAATTCAAAAGGAACAAGTTGATATTAACTCAGGGTGTGTAGAGGTTACCATTGCAAGCGAAGCACACTTAAAAGGGGTCGATTCATCACATTGTCGTTCTTAATTTGAAAACAAAGGCGATGTATGCGTTTATTTCACCTTGGCTAATTGTTTATTAAACGAAGTCATCTTTTTATTGATCACAAAGCTGTTACACTTCGTAACAATTAAAACGATTCTTATTTAGGTGAAATTTTGACAATTGGCAAGTTACATACATGGACTTTAATTGCCTGTATTAGTTGTGTTTCCGTCGCTGAGGCGGCTAATGTAGTTGTAGAATCAGTGTCTGTTGAAAAGTCTAAACAACAGATAAAAGCAGTGGGTAACGCTGAAGCGATCCACTCAGTCACACTTTACCCAGCCGTTGGTGACAGAGTCACCGCTGTTTACTTTAAACCAGGCGATAACGTTGCCAAAGGTGACTTACTATTAGAGCTTGATTCACGTAGACAAAAAGCAGCGTTGATCGAAGCCGAAATTACATTAAAAGATGCTGAGCGCACCATGAAAAGGCTTGAAGAAAGTCACGCCCGTGGTGCGGTGCCACAAAGTGATTTAGATGATGCGAAAACGCTTTATGAGCTTGCAAAAGTCCAGTTAATGCAAGCCCAAACAGAGCGTGAAGACCGCGAAGTTCGTGCTCCTTTTAGTGGTGTTATGGGTTTAACTGACGTCGAAGTAGGCGACAGGATCACAACCCAAACAGCCATTGCCACTATCGATGATATTTCTGAACTTTATATCAATTTTAATGCCCCAGAGGCCGCTATCTCAGTGCTTAAACAAAAATCCTCGGTCGAAGTGGTGCCTTGGTTAGGCGATAAAGGTTATACGGCTAAGGTGGCAGAGCTTGATTCGCGTATCAATGCCCAAACCCGCACACTTAGAACAAAAGCCAAACTTGATAATAATGGCCAGCAATTTATGCCGGGTATGAGTTTTCGTGTGCACATAAATATTCTGGGTGAAGAGTTTGCGGTCGTACCCGAAGCTGCCATGATGTGGGGTGCTGCAGGCCCTTACGTATGGAAGAGTGTCGATAAAAAAGCAACTCGTGTTGATGTAAAAATTGAGCAGCGTCTAGCAGGGCGTTTACTAGTCTCTGGTGGCTTAAACGAAGGTGACTTATTGGTGACAGAAGGCGTTCAGCGCCTAAGACCTAATCAAGAGCTTAATTTCATCAATGAAGTGCAGCTAGCCAAGGAGTAATGATGAAACAGCAACCTATGATGGAAGACTTACCATCAATGGCGATACGTCGCCCTGTTTTAATTGTGGTACTTAACTTACTCATTATTATTGCCGGTATTGCTGCAATAGCTGGGGTTGAAGTGCGTGAGCTTCCTGATGTTGATAGGCCACGTATTACCGTATCAGCGTCTTTTCCGGGTGGTTCACCGGAGACCGTAGATACCGAAGTGACTAGTAAGCTCGAAGGGGCGGTTGCGAGGGTAAGTGGTGTAAAGTCGATTCGTGCGCAAAGTGAAGAAAACAATGCTCGTATCGTGGTTGAGTTTCGCCCTGGTGTTAATTTAGATGATGCTGCAAATGAAACACGCGAATCAGTGGCCCGTGTGCAGCGAGAATTACCCGAAGAAGTTGAACGGGTATCAATTATTAAAGCCGATAACGATGCCGAAGCGGTAGTATCGTTAACGGTATCAAGTGATAGCTTATCCCTTGAGGCACTAACAGAGCGTGTTGATGTTGACTTAGCCCCGCAGTTTTTAACTATTCCTGGAGTTGCCGATGTTCGCTTAAATGGTGACCGTGAACGGGTGCTTAGAGTGCGTATCGACCCACTTAAGCTGAGCAGCTTTAACCTTACCGTACCAGATATTGCCAACGTACTTCGTCAGGCTCCCTTTGATGTGCCTGCAGGTAGTTTAAAATCAAGTGATCAACAAGTCATCGTTCGTGCTGATGCAACGTCAATTTCTGCTGAACAAGTAGCCGATATCATCGTTCGCGACGATACCCGTATTGGCGATGTTGCAGCTGTTTACTTTGGCCCAGCTGATCCGCGTTCGTTCGTAAGGCTTAATGGCACACCTGTCATTGGCATGGAAATTATTCGTCAGGCGCAATCGAATACCATCGAAATTTCTGATGAAGTGCTCACTTTAATCGAGCGCATGCGAGTACGTTTTCCTGAAATGGAATTTACTCTCACCTCTGATGATGCGCAGTTTATCAGAAGTTCAGTTGATGAAGTCATTAATTCCTTGTTGCTAACCGTGCTGTTAGTGGTGATCACACTATGGGTGTTTATTGGCTCATGGCGCGCAACCCTGGTTCCTGCATTTGCGATACCTGTTGCATTAATTGGCTCTTTAGCACTTATTTGGGCGCTTGGTTTCTCAATTAATATTCTTACTTTACTTGCATTAGTGTTAGCAACCGGCCTAATTGTTGATGATGCCATTGTGGTTAGTGAAAATATACAACGTCAGCGGGGCTTAGGTCTGGGCCGCCGTGCAGCTGCAGTGGTTGGTACGCGTGAAGTATTCTTTGCTGTTGTGGCAACAACCGCCGTATTGGCTGCGGTGTTTGTGCCTATTGCTTTTTTACCATCAACAGCAGGACGCCTATTTAGAGAGTTTGGTGGTGTATTAGCTGGCGCTGTGATCATCTCAAGCTTTGTAGCACTGTCTTTGGTACCTGCGTTGACTTCAAAATTGAAATTAAAGCAGGGTGGTTTTCATCCATTTGCGAAAGTTGGCCATGGTTTAGCCGCCGTTTATAAGCGCACAATACATGGTGTGCTTGAGCATGCATGGCTTACCTTTTTTGCATGTTTGTTGGTTGCAGCAGGCTCTGGGGCACTTTATTTCAACCTAGATAACGAGTTATTACCAACAGAAGATCGCGGTAAAATCCGTATTTTCGCCCGAGGTCCTGATGGTGTTGGCCTGAACTTTATGGACAGGCAAGCGGTGCAAATGGAAGATATCTTACTGCCGTATGTTGAAAGTGGAGATATTGAGTCTATTTACACTGTGGTTGGGCAATGGGATCCAAATATTGTATTTATCACTGTGCCGCTAAAACATTGGGACGAACGTCATTTTAGTCAGCAAGAAATTATCAATAAAATACGTGAACCGTTAGGGAATATTCCTGGTGCGGCTGGTTACCCAGGTGGCTCAAATAGTTTGAACTTACGTGGTCAAGGCGGTGGTATTGAGCTTGCTTTATTAGGGCAAGATTACCTCGAGATATTTAAAGCCGCGCAAGAGTTCTCTGCTGAAATTGAAAAAGCAGTGCCAGAAGTGGCGCCTGTGCGTATTTCATATCAGCCGTCACAGCCACAATTACGGGTTAATATTGATAGGCGTCGTGCTGAAGAGCTTGGTGTATCGCTCAGTGATATCTCTGTGACACTACGCGCAGCAATCAATGGTGATGATATCGCCGATTTAAACATTGGTGACCAATCAATCCCAATTATGTTGCAAGCACAAAACCAAACAATCACAAACCCAAGTGACTTAGCTAACTTGTATGTTGGTGGCCGTAATAGTCAGTTAGTGCCACTGAGTAGTGTGGCAACGATTACTGAAGAAGGTGTTGCCGCTGAGCTTGAGCGTCATGCGCAGCGCCGTGCTATTGAACTAAGTATGGAAATGCCAGAAGGCGTTACCATTGCTGAGCTTGTAACAAAAATCCGTGATATTTCAGAGCAATCTCTGCCTGCTGGCATCAGCTTAGCGTTTAAAGGTGAGGCATTAACTTTTGAAGAAACCGCTAATGAAGTATTAGTAACCTATGTATTGGCCTTTTTAATTGTACTACTGGTTTTGGCAGCGCAATTTGAAAGTGTAAATAGTGCAATTGTTGTGATGATCACCGTACCGTTTGGTATTACATCAGCGATTTTGGCGCTGTATCTAACGGGTACATCATTAAACATTTACTCGCAAATTGGTTTAGTGATGCTGATTGGTCTCATTGCTAAAAATGCCATATTGCTGGTGGAGTTTGCCGACCAATTACGTGATCAAGGCCGATCGGTTAGAGCTGCGGTAGAAGAGGCTGCATTGGTTCGCCTTCGCCCAATCGCGATGACACTGGTTTCAACCTTACTAGGAGCATTACCACTTATTTTATCTACCGGCGCGGGGGCTGAGGCTCGTAACGCGATTGGTTGGGTGGTATTTGGCGGTTTAGCACTTGCGGTGTTATTTACCCTGTATCTAACGCCTGTCATATACCTTGGTTTAGCTCGCTTTACTAAACCAAGAGGTGATGAGTCGAAACTTCTGGCCGAAGAGTTAGAAAAGGCTTAATCCTATTGAATTGGCTATTTTTCTTTGAAAAAATAGCCAATTACCCTCACAATTAATACAAATGCTATGAACTAGGTACGCGTATGCAAGCCGAACATGTCGATATTGCCCAATTTCTTTCTGATCATGCACCGTTTGATGATCTTCCTGAAGAGGCCGTCAATAAACTCGCCTCACAAGTCGAAATCGCTTATTTTCGTGTGGGTACACAAATATTAAATTACGGCGAAGATATCGCTGATTTATACGTTATACGCACCGGCGCTGTAGAAATGTATCGCCGTGATGGTGAGTTATACAACCGCTTAACAGTAGGGGGGATATTCGGGCAGATGGGTTTGCTGATGAATCGCAAAGTGCGCTTCCCGGCAAAGGCGCTTGAAGATACCTTAGTTTATTGCATTAACGTTGAGTTGTTTAACCAATATTGCGATGAATACGACGTATTTGCTGATTTTTTTGAAGCCGACGGTAATGTTAGGCTTCATCAAGCTGTTGTAGAGCAAGCAGACAGCAATGATTTAACAACCGCGAAGGTCAAGTCACTTCTTCATCGCGATGTTGTTACTGTAGCAAAAGATGCGTCTGTGCAAATGGTTGCACAGTTGATGACGCAAGAGTCAGTATCATCGGTATTAGTCACTGATGCAGATAAACCGATCAGTGATGATCCTGATGATGATGACGGCCAAGTCGTTGGTATAATTACCGACCGTGATTTACGAACGAGTGTGATTGCAGATGGCTTAAGCTATGAAGCCCCAGCAGCGCAAATTATGCAAACCGATTTAGTTTTGCTTGATAGCAATGCCTATGTGTTTGAAGCAGTACTTGCAATGCTCAGAGACAATATTCACCACCTTCCAGTCGTTGTGAAGAAAAAGCCTATCGGCGTTATTTCGCAATCAGATATCTTACGCTACGAATCACAAAGCAGTTTATTGCTAGTGCGGGGTATTTTAGCGCAGCAGTCGGTTGAAGATTTAGCTCACTATGCAAGGCAGTTACCTAATGTCTTTGTACGCATGGTGAACGAAGATGCTAACTCCCACATGATAGGTACGGCCATGGCCGTTATAGGCCGTACTTTTAAACAACGCTTACTTGATTTAGCTGAAGAAAAGTTTGGCCCGCCACCGGTGCCATACTGTTTTATTGCTTTAGGCTCTATGGCACGTGATGAACAGTTAATCGTTACCGACCAAGATAACGCCATTATCCTCGATAATGGTTTTAACGAAGAATTACACGACGAATACTTTCAAAATTTGGCTGACTTTGTTTGCGATGGTTTAGCTGAGTGTGGCTATAAGTACTGTGAAGGTGAAATCATGGCGTCATTCAAAAAATGGCGTTTAACTCGCGAGCAGTGGCAAGAACAATTTGCAGATTGGATGGCCGAACCTAAACCGCAGGCTTTATTACACAGCTCGATCTTTTTTGATTTAGACGGTGTGTACGGTAAAAACAAATGGGCTGATGAGCTCAAACGATTTATTGCAACTGAAGGGCGTAAGAATAAGCGTTTCTTGGCTAACCTTGCAGCCAATGCCCGTAACAGAACACCGCCTCTAGGTTTCTTTAAAGACTTTGTGTTAGAGCATAATGGGCAACACAAGCGTTCTATGAACTTAAAACGCCGTGGCACAGCGCCTTTGTCTGATGTAATACGTGTGCATGCATTAGCTATCGGTAGCCGTAAACAGAATTCATTTGAGCGACTAGAAGATATTATTGATGCCAAATTACTTCCTGAGGGTAAAGCGCAGGATTTACGTGATGCGCTAGAGTACATTGCGATGGTAAGAATTAGGCACCAAGCATGGCAAATTGAAAAACTTGATGAAGCGCCTGATAACGATCTTGAGCCTCATTTACTATCACCCTTTGAGCAGCGCAATCTTAAAGAGGCATTTGCGATTTTAGATAAAGCACAGAATTTCCTTAAATTCAGATACTCAGCTAACTCAGGGATGAAATAATGGCAAAGCAAGGCGCTAAACTTGATTGGCCAAGCCGCTACCAGCAGCAACTAAAGGTAAGTAAACAGCCATTAATCCAAGAGTTTTATTCTTCAGCCATCAATGATTTAAGCATGCCTATCAGCGACGTTCCTATGGTCGCGCTAGATTTTGAGACGACTGGTCTAAATTTTGATGGTGACGATATTGTCAGTGTGGGATTAGTGCCTTTTAATTCAAAGCGAATTTTTTGCAAATACAGCAAGCATTGGATTGTTCAACCACGGCAAAAGCTCGCTGAAGAGTCGATTGTTATTCATGGTATAACTCACTCAGAAGTGAGTGAAGCACCAGATTTTTCTTCTATCATGGAGCCTTTATTAGCTGCATTAAAAGGCAAAGTGATTGTGGTTCATTTTGCACCTATTGAACGGCACTTCTTATATCAAGCGTTGCAAGCACGTTTAGGGGAAGGACTTGAGTTTGCAGTTATAGACACGCTAGACCTTGAAACGCGAGCGCTTAAAGCAAAGCAAGGCATACTAGGACGGTTATTTAATTCTAAGCTCGACTCAGTACGATTAGCTGACTCGCGTATTCGGTATTCATTGCCAGCCTATCAAAATCATAATGCGCTTAATGATGCCATAGCCACCGCAGAGCTATTACAAGCACAGCTTGCCTACCATTATCGCTCTGATACACCATTAGGTGAGTTACTTATATAACGTGAGTAGCACTGACTTTAGTCGGGTATTTAAAATTAGTTGGTAAAGCTTAAATAATAAAAAAACGCCGCAATGCGGCGTTTTTTGTTATTTAAAGTTTTGTGATTAGTTTCTTGGCTCTGTTCTCAAACCAAGAATTAAACTCACGCACATTAATAACAATACAAAGGTAAACGGTAAGCCCGTAGATACGGCGCCTGCTTGTAATGCTTCGATAGCTTGTGTGCCACCAATCCAAACAAGTGCAGCTGCAATAGCACCCTCGATTGTTGCCCAGAAAATACGTTGTGGCACTGGCGCGTCAACTTTACCACCTGCAGTGATTGAGTCGATTACTAATGAACCTGAGTCAGATGACGTGATAAAGAACACGAGTACTAGCACAATTGCAATGAACGAAAGCACTTGCGACATTGGCAGGGCCTCAAACATTTGGAACATAGCAAGAGGTACATCAGTTAAGCCTTTCTCACCCAGCACACCCACTTTATCAATAACTTGCTCAATCGCGATACCACCGTAAATTGACATCCAAAAGATGGTAACGATAGTAGGGATAAGCAATACGGCAATTAAGAACTCGCGAATTGTTCGGCCCTCAGATACGCGCGCAATGAACATACCAACAAATGGTGACCATGAAATCCACCAAGCCCAGTAGAATACAGTCCAGCCATGCATCCATGTTTCATCTTCCCGACCATGCGGGTTACTCAATGGAATGATGTTTTCAACATAACCCATTACTGTATTCGGGATATTACCAAATGCCGCGGCAAAACCGACAACACCAACAAACACTAACAAGACGAAGGCAATGACCATATTAACGTTGCTCAGTAATTTTACACCGCCGTCAATACCGCGAACAACTGAGATCACCGCAAGTAACGTTACCCCAGTGATAACACCAATTTGTAAGCCAATTCCTGCATCAGTACCAAATACATGATTAATACCTGCAGCCGCTTGTTGCGCACCTAAGCCAAGTGATGTTGCAAGGCCAAATAACGTAGCAAGTACCGCTAAAATATCGATGATATGACCCGGCCAACCCCAGGCTCTGTCACCTAAAATAGGATAAAAAATCGAACGAATAGATAACGGCAAGCCTTTGTTATAGCAAAAGAACGCGAGAGAAAGCGAAACAACGGCGTAAATTGCCCAAGGGTGAAGACCCCAGTGGAACATGGTTGCACCCATTGCAAGTTTGGCTGCTTCTGGGGTGTTAGCTTCAACGCCGAGTGGCGTTTCGTACCAGCCTGTAAAGTAAGCCACAGGTTCTGCGACGCCCCAAAACATTAAGCCAATACCCATGCCCGCAGCAAAGAGCATGGCTAGCCATGAAATTCGAGAATGAGATGGTCTTGCGTCATTGCCACCTAAGCGGATATTACCGTAGGGTGAAACAATCAACGCAAGGCAAAACAATACGAATAAGTTTGCTGACCACATAAAAAAGCCATCAAAGTTATTAATAATGTCATTCTTAATGCCATTTAGGGTTGTTTTTGCTGTTTCAGCATCTGAAATGAGTGTTGCCACTAAAAATAGGGCGATTAAACCCGCACTGATGCCAAAAACAGGGTTGTGCACATCAAAACCCCATTTTTGTACATTGTCCTGACCGACAGTGTAGTCGGTATTGTCGATACTGTACTTGTCATGATGTTCGCTCATGAATACCTCTTGTTGTGATTATGTTTAGCAGAGAGCTAAACGGCCGGTTGCTACCTATTTATTTCATTGCAAGTTATACGTATGAACACTAAAAATAGTTCGTAGACGAAATAAATTTGTACCAAATATTAGTCTTTAGTGTAGGAGTTCGAAAATAAATGTAAATGGTTTAAGCGCTAAATAGGCGAATAAAAGCCATTTTTGTGTGTTTTTGACGGATTTATGAACGATTATACAGGTGGGGATAATTATTTGATTAAAGTATTATTTCAAATCAAATTATTTTAATTCAGAGGAAAGTGCTGCAAACACAAGATTTGCAGCACAAAAACATTACTTCTTATACGCGTCGTTATGAACACCCGCAGCACGACCTGAAGGGTCAGCATTGTTCTGGAATGACTCATCCCAAGCCAGTGCTTCAGGTGTTGAACAAGCAACCGATTTGCCGTGCGGAACACATTTAGCTGCTGCATCGCCAGGGAAGTGTTCTTCGAAAATACTACGATAGAAATACGCTTCTTTAGAATCTGGCGTATTGATCGGGTATTTGTATTTAGCATTAGCAAGGTCTTGATCGCTTACTTGCTCGCTCACGTACTCTTTCAACGTATCAATCCAGTTATAGCCTACGCCATCAGAGAACTGCTCTTTTTGACGCCATAGCACTTCTTCTGGTAGATAGCCGTCGAATGCTTCACGAATAATGTGCTTTTCGATTTTACCGTCTTTACACATTTTCGCTTCAGGGTTGATACGCATTGCTACGTCTACAAATTCTTTATCTAAGAATGGTACACGTGCTTCCACGCCCCAAGCTGCCATTGATTTATTAGCACGTAAACAGTCAAACATATGTAGTTTAGACACTTTACGGTTAAGCTCTTCATGGAACTCTTGTGCATTTGGCGCTTTATGGAAATAAAGGTAACCACCAAACAATTCATCAGCACCTTCACCCGACAACACCATTTTAATACCCATGGCTTTGATCTGACGTGCCATTAAATACATAGGCGTTGAGGCACGAATGGTTGTTACATCGTAGGTTTCGATGTGGTAAATCACTTCACGAAGGGCATCAATGCCTTCTTGAATAGTAAAGTGAATAGGGTGGTGAACCGTGCCAATCATATCAGCCACTTTTTGTGCAGCTGCTAAATCTGGCGACCCTTCAAGCCCCACAGAGAATGAATGCAGTTTTGGCCACCACGCATCTGACTCGTCATTGTCTTCGATACGTTTTGCAGCAAAACGCTGTGTGATAGCTGAAATAACAGATGAATCTAAACCACCAGATAATAGAACACCGTATGGAACGTCACACATTAATTGACGTTTAACTGCTGCCTCTAGGCCTTCTTTTACATCGCTTGCTTTAGCTTCGTTGTCTTTAACCGCATCAAAGCTTTGCCAATCACGGCTGTAGTACTTACGAAGTTGACCATCTTTGCTCCATAAGAAATGACCCGGCGGGAATTCTTCAATATGTTTACAAATTGGCGATAATGCTTTTAATTCTGAGGCAACATAAAAGTTACCGTGTTCATCGTGACCCGTATAAAGCGGAATAATACCGATATGGTCACGACCAATTAAGTAGGCATCTTGCTCTTCGTCGTATAAACAAAAGGCGAAAATACCATTTAAATCATCTAAAAACTCAGGGCCTTTTTGCTTGTATAAAGCTAAGATAACTTCACAGTCAGACTGAGTTTGAAAAGTAAAATCTGTTTCTAAGTTAGCTGCTAACTCTTTGTGGTTATAAATTTCACCGTTAACCGCAAGAATATTTGTACGCTCTGGGTTGTACAAAGGTTGTGCACCACTCGATACGCCAACAATCGCTAGACGTTCGTGCACTAAAATAGCTTTATCTGATGAATATACCCCTGACCAATCTGGCCCGCGGTGTCTTAAAAGTTTTGACATCTCAATTGCTTGACTTCGCAATTGGACGGGATCAGATTTAATATCTAATACCCCAAAAATTGAACACATAGTGACTCCTCATTCCAAATATGTGCGCAGTTAACAGAATTTATATAACTGCGAATGTTTGTTTTAACAGAAATAATTACCTAAGTCACACAGGTTTTTTAATTAATTAAGAATAAAATATGCACCTTAAGCGGCGGCTTTGCACCAGTATGGGGTAATTGTTTAAAGGATGAGCAGTTTAAATGCTTGATTTAAACAAATAGGCTGATATAGAACCCGTAACAAAGGCTATTATTACTATCAACGCTGCACAAGTTTGGTGCAAAGGGTTATGTGAATTTTTTATTATTTAAATGTATAGACAAGTGGTGAAGGCAGCGCGAGCAAAGGTTTTCTTTGCTCGCTATTATTAAAAAGTATTTAGGCTTACTTGTTAATATAGTTTAGTGCTATCGCTAGTTGATTTAAGTGCGCAGTGAGCTTTTCTTGTGCTGCATGGGCCTCTTTAAGTGTGACAAACTTAAAGTGCAAGAAGTCTCCAGGTTTTAATTGTGCAAAATGACGAAGATCTGCTTCGATCACTGTGCCTAGTAATGGGTAACCACCTGTCGTTTGCGCATCATTTAATAACACGATGGGTTCACCATTTGGCGGTAATTGAATACAGCCCGGCGCAACGGCCATAGAGGGTAATGAAACAGTGTGACGAATGTCGCATTCATCACTTAATAGCCTTGTGCCCATGCGGTTACTATTTGGCGATACATGCCATGAATGATTAATAAAGTTAACGACAGTGTCTTTTGGTAACAGTGCTGCATGAGGTCCCGCATGAATACGTATTTGCGTACTCTTTGGCGGTAGCATAGCGCCTAAGCCAACTTTAGTATTGTACTTAGGGGTAACCTCAAAACTATCGCCAGCTTGTAAAGCTTGACCAGTCAAGCCACCAAATCCCGCTGAAATATCAGTTGAGTAAGAATTCAATATTGGGTCTGGTAAATGCCAGTCCCCGCCAATAGCAAGGTAACTTCGAAACCCATGGCGCGCAGCATTGAGTTTTAGTACATCGCCTTTTTTTATGTAGAAGCTCCAACCAGGCTCAACAGCATTGCCATTCACGGTGGCTTTCATATCTGTGCCGTGCAGTGCGATGTAGTAATCATTATCGAACTGAATTTCGGCAAGCCCTAAAGTAATTTCAATAACGGGGTTGTTATCATCATTGCCGACTAAACGGTTTGTAATAATCTGCGCGTAAGGGTCAATGCAACCAGATTGCCCAATACCTAAATGGCGAGAGCCTGTGCGCCCTTGATCTTGTATAGACATTTGCATGCCAGGTTTGATGATGGTGATCATTTTAACACCTCCTGAATAACAAACTCCAAAGTATCACCGGGTTCTATCGCACAGGGCGAGGCTGCATTAATATCAAATAGGCGAAAATCTGTATGACCAATAATTTGCCAGCCACCAGGAGAGCTTTCTGGGTAAATGCCGGTTTGTTCGCCGCCAATAGCAACAGACCCTTTTGGGACCGAGAGCCTTGGTTCAGCATGACGAGGGGTAAATAATTGTGGGTTTAGTCCGTCTAAATAAGCAAAGCCGGGTTTGAAACCAAGAAACAACACATGGTATTTGGCACTACTGTGCATTTGAGCAACTTCATCGACAGACAGATTATGATGTTTAGCAACATGTGCGATATCTGGTCCATATTCACCACCATAACGTGTAGTGAGTTTATGATGACGCGAATTGAAGTCACTGGCTTTAAGTTCATGCCATTGATCAAGTAATCGTGGCAGCCAGCCAGCAAGTTGGGCGGGCTCTTTAAGGTAAAGCGTTAAGTTATTATTGGCGGGGACTATATCAACAAAGTCATCACTGCTTTGACAGTACTGTGCTAAAGCCCATATTTTCTTTTGGGTTGTTAGTGTGTCGCTGCCTGTTTCATAGGCATCAAAAAAGATGCTATGTGTCGTGAGCGCCATAATCTTGGGTGTTCTATCGGTCGTCATTGCGTATCAATCTTATTATTATCCCTTGATGCTTATTAGCATATAGGCTGGATGTTGATGATGTAAATGCGTCTTTAGCGTTAATTAGAAAAAATCAAGATAGCCAAGCGGTTATAACCGCTTGGCCGATGACTAACTTGGTTAATTTGCGTTATTTAATAACCAATTAGACAATAAACGTACGCCGTAACCTGTACCACCTTCAGCAAGTTCATCTTTCGCTTTTGAGTTTAGCGCGTTACCAGCAATATCAATGTGAACCCAACGCGTGTCACCAGCAAAGTTTTGTAGGAAACTTGCAGCTGTGGTTGCACCTGGACCATGTGAACCGATGTTTTTAAGATCAGCAATATCAGACTTTAATGCATCTTCGTAACCGAGCGGTAAACGCCAAAGGTTTTCGTTTACTTGCTTACCCGCAACAGTTAGTTGCTCAACAAGCGTATCATCAGCTGAGAATACAGCCGCATAGTCATTACCTACAGCACCAATCTTAGAACCCGTTAGTGTTGCAACATCAACCATAATACTTGGTTTGAATTTATCGCGGGCATACCACATTGCATCACTCAGTACTAAGCGGCCTTCGGCATCCGTATTTACAATCTCAACACTTAAACCTTCGGCTGTTCTTACAACATCACCCGGCGCTACAGCAAATTGCGATACCATGTTGGCAGCCATGCCCATGACAGCAACAACGTTTGTGTCTGCTTTAGCCAGTGCCATTGCTTTAACTGTACCCAGTACTGCAGCTGCACCTGCCATGTCTGATTTCATGCGGGCAATTGAAGCACCAGTTTTAAGGCTGTAGCCACCTGAATCAAACGTAATACCTTTACCTACTAATGCGATAGGGGGGTTTTTATTCCCTTGATAATGTGCAACAACTAAACGTGAACCTTCTTCGCTACCACGGCCAACTGCTTCAAGTGCACCCATGCCTAGCTTTTTAATTTGCTTAGGTTCTAAAACAGTAATTTTAACACCCAGCTTTTTAAGTTCTTTTGCCGCTTTAGCAAAATCAGCAGGCGTCATTTCTGTTGCAACTTCAGAGGTTAAATCACGTGCTAAAAATACACCTTGTTCAATGTGTTGTAGTAATTTATGGGTTTTGACTGCTTGGTCTAAATTTTCAACGTCGACAGTGTAGTTTACAACATGGCTATCTTGTTCTTTTTTGTACTGCTCAAAACGGTGGTCACGTAAATTCGCACCATGTGCAAATTCAGCTGCGTATTTAGCATTGATTGCGCTGTCTTTTAGTTCTGAAAAATCGAGGCTTACGGTTGCTTGTTTAGCAGACTGTAATTTAGCGTGAACATTACCACCGAGTTTTGCCATTTTTGCTGCATCTAGTTTTGGCTGTTCTCCTAAGCCAACAAGTAAGATGCGCTGGTGGTCGCTGCCATTAGGAGCGATGACTTCTAATGTTTTGCCATAACCTGCTTTAAAATCGCTGAACTCAATGACCTTATTTAGGTGAGTTTGGGTTTCTGGCTTTAAATAATTAAAGTTAGCAACTTGACTATCAGTGTCTAAAAATAAAACTAAGGTGGTGTCGTTTGGCTTAATTGACTTTGCAAAAGTGAACTCTGCGGCATTCACTTGCGTAGCAAGTGTTAACCCTAATGCAATAGCAGACAAGCTGTGTGCAATTTTCATTTTTAATATCCCAATGTTAAAAAGCTGTGTTTTACCGTAAATAAGGTTAAGAGTTAAATTGTTAGCGGTGAATAGCTGTTTGCATGCGTTTAAGCTGAAATTATTAATGCTTATGCTCGGTCTCCTTTAAATACAGGCTTTTAAGAGGAAATTAGTATGACAATTAAGTCGATGTTACTGACACTATTTACTTGCAGTGCCATTTTTACCACCAGCCCAATTAAAGCTGACACAATGCCAGATAACGCAACAGGGCATATTGAATCGATTGTGCTTGGCTCTGGTTGCTTTTGGGGAGCAGAAAAACGATACGAAGCAATGGATGGCGTGTTAGATGCTGTATCAGGTTATGCCGATGGGCATGGATTTAAAGCGACCTACAAGAATATAACACGTAGCTCACGGCGCTTTGATGAAAACAATTATGCAGAAGTTGTTAAAGTCACATACAACAGTAACGAGTTAACAACACAATCACTTTTAAAGCATTATTTTGAAAATCATGATCCAACACAGCTAAATCGCCAAGGTAATGATATTGGTACTCAATACCGCTCAACAATTTTGGTTAGTAATAACGAGCAACTCGAGATTGCTAATAAACTTAAAGGTGAATACCAAAGCAAATTAACGGCAGCAGGGTATGGCAAGATTGTAACTGTGATAAAACCACTTGATGCGTTTTATGCTGCAGAGGATTACCATCAAGATTATTTAAAGAAAAACCCGAATGGTTATTGCCCGGATCATTCAACAGGCGTTGTATTCACGCCAGTAAAAAAACAGCATGTTGATAACACAGCCTTATTGGCCGGCAAGCAAATTGTGGTGATTGATGCTAAAGGCTATTGTCCTTATTGTGAAAAGTTTAAAAAAGACGTCGCAAATGAGTACATGGGAACAATTCCTATGACCTTTCGACATGCTGATCAGCTCGATGGTTTAACAATTAAAACCCCAACATGGGCGACACCCACACTCTTATTTATTGAAAACGGCGAAGAAGTGTATGGGAGACAAGGTTATGTTAGTAGAGATGAATTTTACAAAGCCTTAGGTGCATTTAAACTGGGTGACAGTGAAGCCTTTAGAGTGGCATTTCATGCCAGAACAGATAGTCCATTTTGTAAACAATACGATATCTTTAAAAATACACCTGACGGGATTTTTATTGATAAGTTAAGTGGAGTGCCACTTTTTGATACCCGAGATCGATTTAATTCAGGCACCGGCTGGCTTTCATTTACTCATCCGATAAAAGACAGTGTAACTATGCATGAAGATAATAGTTATGGCATGCAACGCATTGAGCTTAAATCAAAAAGCTCAGGTATTCACTTAGGGCATTTGTTTCCAGGTGAAGGGCCAAGAGGTAAAGACAGATACTGCATTAATGCTACCGTGCTTGATTTTGTGCCAAGAGATAAATCTTAAAAGGTAATTGATGTAAGAAAACCAGCCGACATGGCTAGTTTTCTTTTAGCCTGATGACTTATTACCACAATTTTAATTCCTGTTTAGCGAGATTTAAGTTAAACGACACCAGCTCGTTATTATTGAGCTGCACAGCCTCATAAAAATCAGCAATGGCCGCCGTATCATTTTTTGCCATTAGTCGGGCAATACCTCTATTACTTAATGCATAAGACGTCAGTTCATTACGCTTATAGTGTGGAGCATTGACTTTTTTTAGCATCGCGATTGCTTGTGAGCAATCTTGATCAGCTTTATCAAACTGCTTCAGTTTCACACTCACAACGCAACGATTAAATGGCACGATATAGTTGTTAGCATCGTTCATCGTCTCTAAAGAATTAGCAAAGTTACCTTGCATAATTGCTTTTGAGCTTGCGTTATCGTCAACAACCATGAGTTTAAAGTCGTTGTTGTTGGCGAATACAAAATTCGAACAAACAAATAATATTAACCATAGGCAGGGTTTAAGATTTAATTTAAACATTGTTTTCTCCTTGTTAGCGTAAGCAATATGCTTACTCTATAAAGTTAGAAAACAGGGTATAAAACTGACAAACGAGATATTCGCACTCGTTAGGTGAAGAAAAGTATTTTATAGATAAGAATATGACAGGCAAAAAAAAGCCCGGTCAGAACACACAAGAACCGGGCTTTCGACAACAATTTGGTTGGGGGAACTTTTACAGCGCTAAGTTTTGTTTTGCGCGGCTTAAGTTGTGATTAACAAGTTCATTTTTTGAAATTTGCACTGCTTCATAAAAGTCAGAAAGTGCAGCAGTATCGTTTTCAGACATGATGCGTGCAACACCACGGTTACTAAGCGCAAACGATGTTAATTCGCGGCGTTTGTAACCAGGTACTTTACTTGTACTTAGAAGTGAAATTGCTTGTGTACACAGGCTTTCCGCTTCTGAAAAATTCTTTTCTTTAACGCTTAATGCACAGCGGTTGAAGGCAGTTTCGTATTGGCTTGTTGCATTATCGTTAGTTTGAGCTTGCTCAATAACCATCAGTTTATAATCAGCTTGATCGGCTACTGCCATCGCTGAGCAAGTTAATAAAGAGCTAAGTGCAATAGTGGTTACAAGTGTTTTTAACATGATAGTTTTCCTCTGAATAAGTTGGTGTTTCTTGCCAACGAGTGAACTTTAAAATATTCCTATAAGCTAAACAAACGATTAAATTAAAACTGATAGATGAAGAAATTTAATCTATAGAGTAATTACTCAATTCTCAGCGATTTAGTAGTGAAAATTAGAGAGGAGAGTGTCTGAAAATTACTTTCAAACACAATATGTTTTGTTTTGTGAATGCTATTTTTGTATTGATGTTATCAGTTTGGTTGAAAACACTTACTCTAGATCAGCTAGTTACGATTGAAGCTATTTATTTAATGTAATATTCAAAACTAAAATATCTGCTGTATCAGTTTGTTCTTTGAGTAAGATAGTGTTACCGCTTATAGCAGTTATTTGACTACAGAAATCCGCACAAAACTTTTCAAAATCAATACTTAAATTTTGAACACCAAGTTCATAATCGTAAAAATTCATTGTCCTAGAGTCGTTTTCTTTGTATTGAAGATAGAAGCCATTTTTAATTGGGTAAATGCTTGAAATAAAATGCGTATTATCAATTAGATTGGTACCAGAAGCAGTCATTACTTGGCCACTTGAAAAACTCAGTAATTCGTCGTTATGATTTAAAAAAATATCTTTATCTTTCAATTGCGTATTTAATGACACTATTTCGTCAGTAACTAAATCAAATTTAACTATTTCATCATTGTGAGTGTTCTTATCAACAAACAAAATAGCATCTGACTGTTTATACCACCCGATTGGATACCCAATGATTCCATTTAACCATTCGATTGCGAACTGGTCTTCCTCTAGCTTAATAAGAAATGGTTTGTTATTTATACTGCTTGCGATACGTGCTCCAGAGGGGTCCCATATTGGTTTTGATAAAGCATATTCTTGCTCAGTGTTAACGAACAATAATTGTTCTTCCTCAGTCTCAATATGTTTAATAAAAAGTTGTGGAAGTCCATTTTTCATTGACATGTAGGCGATGAGTTTTTCATCAGGTGAAAGTGCAGCTTCTTTATCAATGGTATTTGAGTTTACGATTTTTATAGGAGTAGAGAGTGAATCTAAAGCGCTAATCAAAATATCTTGGTCAGACTTAGCCTCAATAAAATACAATTTGTCCTTAACGATTTGTGGATAAATCAAAAAGTTATAGCTTTTAAAATTAAGAGTCGTTAATTGGCCGTTTAATTCAAGTTGTTTTAACTCACTGCCATTACTCAATAACAAAGACTCACCATCATTAAACCAAGTCATAAAGTGCCAGTTATGATCAATTTCACCGACTGATTCAAGGTTAAAACTCGATAAATTTAATAGTTTTACCTCCGAGATTGCATCTTCATTGAAGCCAATTATCGCTAATTGTTTCTGGTTAGGTGATAAAGCGAGCTTGTAGGGCTTGAAATCATCACTTGGTTGAAGAATTTCGTAAGAATGGCCAGTAATCAAGTTATGTCGATATAGGCTCACATTACGGCTGTGTTCGGAACTGTTTTGATTTGCTAAATAGAAAAGGTTTTCTTGTTCATCTATAAAAAACAAGCTGTTCCAGGTTATATCTGTACGAGAAAAGAGTTTTTCTTCGCTGATCACGTTCGCTTCTGTATCTAGTTGCAGTCGATTGAATGAAATACTCCCTTCATCTTGAAACGAATATACAAGCGTATTTGTATCTGTATCCCATGCAAGGTAGGTAAACGCTTTTAAGTCTTTACTTAATTCTTTATATGAATTTAATTGTAAATCTTTGATTAAAAGCCTTCGCTTATTAGGACGATTGGTATTTTGTATGTAAGCCATAAAACGCCCATCAGGACTAACTTGTAGGTAACGCTCTTTTTCATTGCTTGCAGTAATAGGCTTAAGATCTTCTAAAGAAATCTGTTTATCTTCGTTAAGGAAATTGAAAAGGAAGATAATGATAAACAAAGCTGGGATAATTAAGAGTGCTAGTTTTGTATTTTTTATCTGATGTATTTTTGTTAATGGAGTGCTCGTTTTTTCATCAGGAAAACGTATTTCAGCCTCGAGACTATAGCCCCGTTTTGGGTGTGTTTTTATAATGTGCTTTTCTTCATCGGATAACGCTTGTCTTAACAAAGCAATATTTCTGCGAACTGAATTAGGACTGAAAATAGCTTGTGGCCAAACATTAGCAAAAAGCATTTCTGCTGATAACACTTGATGTGGTTTTTGCGAAAATACTTCAAGAAGTGCCATCACCTTAGGCTCTAAAACAACAACTTTACCATATGTTTGAATTTCGCCAGTCTCAAAATTAACCAAAGAGTCATTAAGAAAAAATTGTTTTGATAATTTACTTTCACTCAAGTTGATAGTTATCCATTTGTTATTATTAGTTATTTTCAGCTTAATGTTTTCTTAAGCTTTTCTTAATCACTACTTCATCGCTTTTTGTTATGCGCAAAAGTAAAAGTATCGAAAGGCCAAGCGCCATATTATTCAATAAACAATAAAAGGAATGTAAAGTGAAGCGATATTTACTAATGCTCATATTTTTTATGTGTTTTATTAGCCATAAAGCACATGCAATGAAAGAGGTAGACTATAACAAATTGGCAAGTCAATTTATTACGGTTTTAAACACTAAAGATTTAGGTAAGATCGAAAAATTTGTAGTAAAGAACTTCTCGCCAAATTCTCTTGCTCGCTGGGAGGGTAAAGGTAAAGACCGTTATGTTGGGTATTCGATGAATGTTGCGCTTTTTCATGGAGAGTTGAGTGTTATTTCTACAGAACTTGATACGTCAACTAATCGCATCCGTCATATCAGTAAAGTTTATTCAAAGAATACAGATATGCAGCATCAAGTAGTGTTATTTTTTAATGATGACCAATTTCAAGCAATAACAGGGTGGTCTATTGAAGAAACTCCACAAAACCAAGGTTCAAAAGGCTCTTTAACTGAGTCACAATTTATTGAAGAGATCAAAATTTATACTGATAAACTGGCGCAAAGAGGTAGTTTCTCTGGCACGGTATTACTTGCTAAAAATAATGACATTTTGTTTAGCGCTGCATATGGCTTTGCTTCACGTCGCTATGATGTGAAAAATAACTTAGAAACGAAGTTTCAAATTGGCTCAATGAACAAAATGTTTACTAGCGTCGCTATCTTACAGCTAATAGAAGCTGGCAAAGTATCGCTTGATGATCCGCTCACTAAATTTATTGATAAAAGCATTTTAGGGAAAGGTGATTTTAGCAAAATTAAGATTCGACACTTATTAAGCCATACATCAGGGATTGGTAATATTTCTGGCTATGACGAGATACAAAATAAGGTGCGCTCTCTTAAAGATATCCAACATTTATACACTTCAATTGATGCTACATTTGAACCCGGAACTGAATGGCGTTACAGCAATACGGGTATGGTTCTACTTGGTCAGGTGATTGAGAATGTAACTGGTGAAAATTACTATGATTACATAAATGAAAATGTATATAAAAAAGCTAACATGCAACAAAGCGGAAGTTATGACTTAGATGTGCCTGTTAAAAATACTGCCCGTAATTATTGGTTTTCTGTCGAAACTGGTCAAGTAACTGAAAATTTGATGTTTCAATCGGTAAAAGGGGGACCTGCAGGTGGAGGTTATTCAACTGTAGGCGATTTACACAAATTCGCCCTGGCAATGCAAAATGCTCAACTAGTAAGTCGTGAACTCTCTAATAAAGCCTTATCAGCAAAACCTGAGCTAAATGCACCAAACTGGGGATATGGTTTCTCTGTGAGAAGTTCAGCAGGGAATACAACTGTTGGTCATAATGGGTCCCATTTAGGCATGACAGCAAGGTTAAATATGTATCAAGAAAAAGGCTATATTTTAGTTGTTTTGGGGAATTTTCAATCATCAGCATGGCCTGTTGTGGCAAAAGTAGATCAACTCATAAAGCGTTTGTAAAAATTCATTAAATTAGGGGCGTATTAAAGCCCCTTATATACAACCTGCAAATCTATTATTGATAAATTTAATGGCAATGTAATGGTTTTACGTTGTGGTAGTGTTTGTGTCATTAGGCTATATCCTGTTAAAAAAGCGTTTTAATTATATATGTAGCAATCGGTTAGTAACTTTGTTAAAACTAAACCTCTTGAATAACAGGTGTTAACATCAAAAAGGAATTCTGGTGCAAGGATATAAAATCAGCACAGATAAAACTGACCTCGATTTTGAAGTAATTTACGGTTTTATTTCAAAAAGCTATTGGGCGTCCGAAATACCAAGGCAGACGCTAGAAACAGCCATTTCAAACTCATTTTGTTTTGGTGTCTATGATAGCCATGATTATCAAATAGGTTTTGCCCGCCTCATAACAGACAAAGCAACATTTGCCTATCTTGCTGATGTATTCATAGTAGAGAGTCATCGAGGCAAAGGTTTGAGCAAGTGGCTTGTTGAGAGCATTGTCTCTCACCCAGAGCTTCAAGGCTTAAGGCGTATGGTATTGGCAACAAGAGATGCGCATGGTTTGTACGCGCAATATGGTTTTCAACCAATTAAGAATCCAGAGATGTTCATGCAAATTTGGAATCCAAATGTTTACCATGAGCTAGAGAAATAACAACAATTTAAAGGTTACATGGAACCAACTACTTTTAGTTTGTGGTGAACTTAGCGTTTGATTGCAGTGTTTTCTTATAAGGCACTAGTATAATTAAGGACAGAATTATGAAAACAGGACTTTTATCAATCGGGTTATTATTTACATCAAATCTTGCTTTTGCTGATTGTAAAATAGCGTTGGAAGAAAGGTTAAAAGACGATTTGAACCTCACATACCAACAATTTGATCAGACATACGATGCTGGGTTTAGATTGTTAGAAAAATCAGGTTGCCATGCTGAAGCCGCAATTCTGATAAAACGTTTTATCTCTCACAATAATTCAAAAGAAAGCTCATTAACGTGGCATTTAGCGCAAATGGAAGGGCTAGCTGGTGATTATCAACAAGCCGTTTTTCACGCAAAAAAAGTATTGGATCCCGATGAAGAGCTAAGTGGTTCAAAAATGTATTGGAATGACTTTGTGTTAGGAAATATTGCTTTTTGGAATAAAGACAAAGCAAAACTAAAAAAACACATAGCAAATATTGAAAAGGGACAAAGCTTTAAACCTAACCAGATAAATCTGAACTACCTGAATCAGTTGCTCAAACATTTTGATTTAAGTTACAAGCATGCGTTGTCTATGTAGCCAACTTTTTAAACATGAATTACCGAATCTTCAACATATCAGACTTTAACCTTACAAATATTTCTAACTATAATTATGCAAAAATTATCTAAATTTCTTTTACTCACTAGCTTCATATTTGGTGTTCTTTCATTTAAGTCGTTTGCTAACGACCAGTCAGCCGACTTCGAAGTAATTAATCTCGCTGATGATTTTTATACTTTATATCAATCAAGCAAGACGTCGACCGAAGAAAAGAGAGCAGAGCAGTTTTCTAAATATTTCACCTCTCAATTTGCGCCTTTTTATAGCGAGAAAAGCTTTGTTAAAGCTATTGAGGGGTTCAGCTCAATAGAAGTGGGGTATTTATCAAAAAATAAGCGTTTATCTAAAGATTTAAATAGTAGTATGGAATCATTTATTGCTATTTTTCCTGATTTCAAATCTGAAACGCCCATTTATATACTTCACTCGCTAGGAAGGTTCAATGGGGCAACGCGAGAGTTAAATGGTAAGTCTTACTTAATGTTTGGCGTAGATCTTATGGCTAAGTATCATACATGGCAGAACGATACGCCATTTTTTCATCACGAGTTATTTCATGTTTACCACGAAAAATTATTTCAATGTAAGGATGAGCTATGGTGCTCTATTTGGACTGAGGGATTAGCAACTTACGTTTCACATAAATTATCTCCGTCAGCCACTGATGATGAATTGATGTTAAACATACCTAGAAATCTGGTGAAAAAGATTCGCTCAAGACAGCTCGATTCTCTCGTTGACCTCAAGAAAAAGTTTTATTCAAAAAAAACTGAAACATATTCTTCATTTTTCAACTTCGCAAAGGACGAAACAAAGCTTCCATACCGAAGAGGTTATTACCTAGGTTATATTTTAGCTAAACAAATTGGCAAAAATTACAGCTTAGAGCAATTGGCGAAAATGGATAAAAAGACAGTAGAGAGCCTATTGCTAAAAGAGCTTGATTCATTAATAGAAGCGGAAGGCTAAAAAACGAAACACCCAAACGACAAAACCCAGCCGAGGCTGGGTTTTGAGACAACACAATTCTGTGAGAACTTATAACGCTAAGTTCTTTTTCGCACGTGTTAAGTTGTGTTCAACTAACTCGTTACCTGAAATTTGTACTGCTTCGTAAAAGTCAGACAATGCAGCTGTGTCGTTTTCAGACATGATGCGAGCTACACCGCGGTTGCTTAACGCAAATGACGTTAATTCACGACGCTTATAAGCAGGTACTTTGCTTGTGCTAAGTAAACTGATTGCTTTTGAACAAAGCGCTTCAGCTTCTGTAAAATTCTTCGCTTGAACACTTAACGCACATTGGTTAAATGCTAATTCGTATTGACGGTTAGTCTCTACTGATGCTTGTGTAGATTGGTCAATAACCATCAATTTGTAGTCACTTTGATCAGCCACTGCCATAGCTGAACAAGTTAATAAAGAGCTAAGTGCAACGCGTTTCATAAGTGTACTAAACATAATCATTTCCTCTATTTAAATCGGTATCAATCGCCGACAACTGAACTTTAATTGAACAGCGCTGATTCAACAAACGATAAAAAATGACCTAATAGATGAAGAAATTTAACCTATAGACTTTAGTCTAGTGTAATGAATTAGTTTTAAGCCGTCAGCCGTCAGCCGTCAGCCGTCAGCCGTCTGATCTGACCCCGATAAAGCAGATACGGGGTTTAAATAGGTAATGTTTACGATAAAGAACAATAAAGGAGTAGAGTACGCCAAACAAACAAATTGTTGTTAATTAAAAATAAAATCGGTACTTTATGATGGTATGTGTATTTGATAACTTAATTTATTCTGAATAAGCGTATAACCATGAAACTGATATTTGCGTTGTTATTTTTAGGGCCTGTTATTGCCAATGCAGCTGAAGATAAAGTGGCTGTTTATCTTAATTTTGAGCAGGCTTATTTGAGCAACGATGTATCTTTGTTTACGCCATTATTAAGTAAAAACTATACCATTAGACAAACATTGCATATTCCAGGCATAGGGTCAGATACTGTGCCTGTTACTAAAGCTCAGTTACTTGAAGGCATGAAGCAAAATCCTAAGCCTAGTTCATTACCGCGTTCAAAAGCTGAATCAGTCAAAGTAGAAACAATTTCAAAACAGCAATTCTGTGCAAGTTCACAAACTTTAGATCAAGTCGTTGTTGGAGGTAAAAACTACGAAGAGAAGGAACTACGCAAAGCCTGTTTTAAACATGAAAATAACCGCTATGAAGCTATATCACATACCATTGATGTGTATTATAGAGAGCTTTGATTGTGATAGTTAACATTCTGAAATTTCTTGTATCAAATAAACCTAGTAACTGATATTGATTACGGATAAACCCTATAATTGAGATAAGGAAATTTATATGAACAAACAGTTAGGTTTAATAGCTGGAGCGTTGCTAGTATCAACGAGCTGTTTCGCAGCTGATAGCTTTCAAGTTGAAACATCTGTTTATAAAGCGAATGAGCTATTAGCATCGCCAGTAATGCTGGTGCAAGAAAAAAAACCTGCGACCATCTCTATAGGTGAGGGGTTTAGCTTTGAAATTACAGTGATACCACAACAAAATAATACTGCAGCTGTAGAAACATCAATCACACTCGCTGGCAGCAATTTTACACCTTCTTTTATTGTGGAATATGGTAAACAATCATCTTTTGAAATAGGTGAAAATAAAGTGAGTATCTTAGTCAGCAAATCTAAAAGCTAAATTTTCAATAAACGACCCTCAATGAAATTGAGGGTCTTTACGATTTATCATTTAAGATGTTTAAAGGTATCAAGCATCCATTTAATAAATAACTCTAATTGTGCATTGGTTTCACTAGGATCGTGTTGCACTAAGTAATATTTATCTTTTGTTTTTAATGGCATATCTGTGAAATTAAATAGCCATTGCTCATCAAACCAAGTTTGACTAATTGGCAAGGGGATTAGGGCAATACCCATACCCTGTTGCGCCGCACGTGCCACACCAAACATACTATCAACCTGAATAATTTGTTTTGGTGCAAAGTCTTCAACGCCAGCATGCTCTGCCCATTGGTGCCAAGCCCAAGGGCGTGCTTTATGAAGAATGAGTGGAACTTCATTTAAAGCCTGAAACGGGTTTTCTTGCCATGCTTGCCAGTTTTCTTTGTTGCAAGCTGGTGTGTACGAGAGTGAAAACAGCTCATGAACAACGCCTTCATGAGGTTTTGATGAAGACAATACAATCGACAAGTCACTTTGTTTAGTCAGCTCTTTACGCGTTTTTAAGGTATTAAGCTGTAAGTTTGTATTTGGATGATCGCTTGTCCATTCGCTTAGTTTTGGCATTAAAAGCTCACTAGCGAAAAACTCAGGTAGCGTAATACTGATAGTCACATTTTCTTGTAACTGACTAAACTCGTTGATGGTTTTTTCTAGCGCTTTAATAAGCGGCGATACAGAGTCATAAAAATTCTTGCCTGCAGCTGTCAGACGAATTGAACGGGTTTGACGTTCAAACAGTTCAATACCCAATTGTTCTTCTAATTGTTTGATCTGATGGCTTACGGCAGACGGTGTAAGGTAAAGTTGGTTTGCTGCATCTTTAAAGCTAAGGGTGCGTGCAGCAAAACAAAATGAGCGTAGGCCACGAATAGGTGTTTGCATAGTTAATTTCAGTAAGTCTCAAAAGCGCTTGTTAGTTAATTAACTGCTAAGCAATTATTATCCCAAAATGTAAAAAAATAGATATTAAAGAATGAATATAGCTAACTCTTGCCATATTGTATAAAAAACAGTCGCGAATCGCTCGTTTAATCTATGTTTAGGCAAATGTTTAGCAAAAAAGTGATCTTAGCAGTTTTAGCTATTAGGTCATAGTCTCAGTATTAGATACTGCCAATTCACTAAAGCAGGGCATTTTATACTATTTATGTGACAAAATGGTGCGAACAATGCCCCGATCAACCAGTAATTTATAGATAGTTTTAGTTTGAAAGTCATGTGTTGCGCTAAAAATCAAGGTAACTTAATCACTTTATCTAACTGAGACTGGTTAACTACTTGTTTATTTTTAAACGCAATTAACTCGAATTGTTTCCACATTAAAAGTTTTTTTAATGGAAGAGGCTTATAAAAGTAATAGCCTTGCTGTCTATGAACGCCGCGTTTCAGCAAAGCATTAGTCTGCTCTTTGGTCTCAACACCCTCAGCAACGATGTTTAAGCCAAGTTCTTGATACATCTTAATATAGCAATCGATAACTTTTGAATCACCATGGGCAATCCTACTAGTAAATGATTTATCAATTTTAACTCCTGTGATATCAAACTCTTGTAAATAGTAATTATCACCAAAGCCACTTCCAACATCATCTAAATAGATATCGATACCTAACTTACGTAACCTATCAATAACACCCTTTGTAGTAGTGAAATCTGTTACTTTAGTTCTTTCTGTTATTTCTAAACATAGCCATTTACAGTTAGAGAATTTGTTTTCGATAAAATCTACAAAACTGTGTGTTAACATCGAGGGTGGGACATTGAATGACACTTTAAAGGTATCATTTTCTAACAATATACAGTTAAGCTGAACCGCTGTTTTTAAGATATGGTCTTTCATGAGTTCTGCCAGAGCATCACTTGCTTCGAGCTCTTCAATAAAAGCATCTGGCAATATTACTGTTCCGTTAGACACTTTTCTTATCAAAGCTTCTGCGCCAATCATTTTATAGCCTTCAGCAGTAACTTGTACTATTGGCTGGAAATGGAAAATATACTCAGAGCAATCCATTTTCCTAGAGGTGTATTCGAGGCTTGAATTAGTTTCACTGATTTCTATTAGGTTGTGTTGTATTGCACTTTTCATTTTAACTTCACAGCTGATTTAAGTTGTTTGTACTTTATCTGTGACAGCTAAAAAAGTGTCTTTATTAAATTTTATAATTATTAAAATGTTATAAATCAACTGGTTAAATTATATCGAGAGTTCACTTTGAGGCCTCAAGCATTTTATAAAATTATTGTTTAAATCTTTGTAGCAAAAAATTCTGCTATTTATAAACCACGTTTCGTAAATACGTTTTTCTTTAACATTTACGCCAAGCATAGATTTTTGAATCTTCCTTACAATTGGTGACGACGATGCAACGTAGACAAAATATGGTTCTGTATCACTTATCTCTTTGATATTCTCAGTAATAGCTATCAGGCGATCTTTATCTTTGTAGATATCGCCATTAATAAAAAAACCACCATGATTTAACTGATTTTCTAGATCTGATATGTTTGTTATTGATGTGTACTTGTCTGCGGCTTGTAAAAAATTGACCTTAGTCTCAATTTGTAGCGGTTGCTCATTTTTTATAAATACTTTTTCGCTTCTTAAGTAAAACCCTGAAATAGGAAGCTTGCTGTGTTGCTGAAAACAAATGAAAAATACAAGCAGTACGAAAAAAATAATGTTGAATATTTTCATAATTTACAGCCTATAGCTTTTAATTCAGATAAAATTTTATCTACATGATCCCCATAAAGTGAATCTAGTTGATTGCCTCTAATACAATCGATGATTATTTTTTGTCTATATTTACTAACAAACAAAATGCTTTTCCCAAATGTACTTACATCTGTTAGATACTTGCTCATTTCATCGATGTTTAGCGTTGATCTTGAAGTGATAGAGTCAAAAAGGTTTTTAACGTGAGTGCCTTTAGGACTAATGATGACAGCACTTTGTGTGTGGCTTATGTCATAAATTTGGTCTTTCTTTGTGTATAAAGAAGTTTTTGCAATCAATATGTAAGCTAAAAACACTATGTTAATGATTAGCAAAGGGAACTTTAGAGATATATCCAGCGCTTGATTAACTCTATTGATTGGTAGTCGAATTTTTTCTTTTACAGCAACATCAGTTAACAAGCTTGAATTTGCTATTTGAACATCAGAATCAGCACCTATTATGTATCCTAGATTTTGAGTATTTAAGATCACTTTTTGGGCTGTGTGATGTTTAAATATTTTTCGAAGGTTGGTAATAGCAACAGGTACCGAATTTACAGAAACAACACGATCCGGCCAACCAATCAACATCAAATCTTCAATTGTAAAATAATGATTTTTCTCATTAAGTAATTTTTTTAAAATAGCGTATTCAGAATACGGTGATTTGTATTTTTCATCTTCTATTACAATGAAGTAATTACCACCAGACTCGAAAAACTCAACAACAATTTTTAAATTCACTTCACTCACCACACTACGACGCTCATTGAATCAATTTTCGTAGACTCAATGTTTAACTATGAATAAGCAAACTGAAACTGATAGATGTTTTTACCTCAAAGTCCATTTTTAAATTGGTATTTAAATCTCAAAACCTATGTGCGAAGGCCTTTGCATTAACTGTTTAGAATTATCCAAATAAATATGGTCGTATTATATGTTTTAGCTAAGACTAAAATTTGATTTAGATCAAAGTATCTACGAACCATTAGCTAGTCACTTAAAAGCTTGTTAAATCTAGTGATTAAGCATTATTTTGGATTGGTAATAGATAAAAAAAATCCCTCTTGCGAGGGATTTTGGGTAACTCAGCGCCATTGGCACTGGGAATGAGGTCGGTACATGGGATGTGAGTGGTTTAAAAAACCATCTCTGGAACATCACCTTCAACAAGCAATTTGCCTGCCGTTTTGCTAATTATTTCATCTACTGACACGCCCGGAGCGCGTTCGATTAGATGAAATGCGCCGTCTTTAACTTCTAGTACGGCTAAATCAGTTACGATTTTCTTTACACAGTTAACCCCAGTTAGCGGTAAAGTGCAACTTTCTAATAACTTAGAGTCGCCATGCTTGCTTGCATGAGTCATCGTAACAATAATATTCTTCGCGCCAGCAACGAGGTCCATCGCGCCACCCATGCCTTTAATTAGCTTTTTTGGGATCATCCACGATGCGATGTTACCGTTCTGGTCAACTTCAAATGCACCTAAGACCGTTAAGTCTACATGACCACCCCGTATCATGGCAAAACTATCTGCACTATTAAATATTGCTGCACCTGTGGCTGCTGTCACGGTTTCTTTACCCGCGTTGATCATATCTGCATCAACTTGGTCTTTTGATGGGTACGCACCCATGCCTAATAAACCATTTTCAGACTGCAGCATAACTTCGATACCCTCAGGTACATAGTTAGCAACGAGAGTAGGGATACCAATACCTAGGTTTACGTAATAGCCATCTTGTAGCTCTTGTGCAACACGCATTGCAACTTGTTCACGTGATAATGCCATTTTATTGCTCCTTAATCGCGAGTTGTTACACGTTCAATGCGTTTTTCAAAGTCACCTTTGATCACGCGATTAACATAAATACCTGGGGTATGAATTTGGCTTGGCTCAAGTTCACCTGGCTCAACAATTTCTTCAACTTCAGCAACAGTAATTTTACCTGCTGTCGCGGCCATCGGGTTGAAATTCATAGCTGTGTGGCGAAATACAAGATTACCGTAGCGGTCGGCTTTCCATGCTTTAACAATGGCAAACTCACCCGTAATTGACTCTT
This sequence comes from Pseudoalteromonas sp. S4492, assembly GCF_005886115.1. Lineage (NCBI taxonomy): Bacteria > Pseudomonadati > Pseudomonadota > Gammaproteobacteria > Alteromonadales > Pseudoalteromonadaceae > Pseudoalteromonas > Pseudoalteromonas sp. S4492. The sequence continues at coordinate 58,396 of NZ_PNCP01000050.1, read as the reverse complement.
CTAAGATATACGGGCGACCATCAAATTCTTTAACTTCTTTACCTTCTGCAACCGGAGTGCCGTATCCTGTTGCAGTATAAAACGCAGGAATACCAGCACCACCGGCACGCATCTTCTCAGCGAGTGTACCTTGTGGTGTTAAAACCACATCAATTTCGCCATCGAGTAGTTGTTTTTCGAAAAGCGCATTTTCACCTACATAAGACGCGATGATTTTTTTAATTTGCTTATCGTGAAGTAAAATACCTAAGCCGAAATCATCAACACCGCAGTTGTTTGAAACAAGGGTTAGATTTTTAGTCTGTTTACGCTTAATTTCACTGATAAGTCCCTCAGGAATACCACACAAGCCAAAGCCACCAGCGATGATAGTATCGCCATCTTTTAAACCTTCCATTGCAGCTTCATAACTTGAAACCACTTTATCGAAACCGGCCATGAGCCTACTCCTTAATTATTCTGAGTGTTCTTTAGAGCAAGTGATACCTTGCTGACAGGTTGTTTATTTAATGCACTGCAAATAGCCCAACCAGCTTTCGCCAGTCTTTCTAAATCAATTCCATGCTCTATGCCAAGCCCTTGCAGTAAGTAAACTACATCTTCAGTGGCAACATTTCCTGACGCCCCTTTGGCATAAGGGCAACCCCCAAGGCCTGCAACGGCACTGTCAACCGTTGCTATACCGCGGCTTAGGGCGGTGTAAATATTTGTGAGCGCTTGCCCGTAGGTGTCGTGAAAATGTACAGCGAGTTTAGATTTATCAATATGTTGCAAGAGTAAATCTAATAACTCATCGACTTTTCTCGCTGTACCTACACCAATGGTGTCACCTAGGCTAATTTCGTAACAACCAAGCTCAAGTAATCGCTTTGAGACGTTTAATACATCATTGTAGTCGACATCACCTTGATATGGGCAACCCATAACGCAGCTAACATAACCTCTAACACGAATGTTATTCGCTTTGGCAAAAGCCATCACATCTTTAAAGCGATCAATACTTTCATCAATGGAGCAGTTAATGTTCTTTTGACAAAACGCTTCACTTGCTGCTGTAAAGATAGCAAATTCTTGTATGCCGACTTGTTTTGCCGCCTCTGCACCTCGTAAATTTGGGGTTAGGGCACTTAAGTTAACATTAGGCAAATTTAACGCGCTAATTACATCGCTTGAGTCAGCCATTTGTGGCACCCATTTAGGTGACACAAAGGCGCCTGCTTCAATATCTTTAAGCCCTGCATCTGCAAGGCCGTTGATAAGAGCGACTTTATCTTGAGTGCTAACGGCGGCTTCATTTTGCAAGCCGTCTCTGGCGCCAACTTCTACAATGCGAACAAAATCAGGAAACTGTGCCATTACGCCTCCGGCTCTTCTACAATCGCGAGCATATCACCGTGGCTCACCAATTCACCTTCAGCAAAGCAATAGCTCGTTAATACACCATCATGCGGGGCATTAAGGGTGTATTCCATTTTCATAGCTTCAATAATGACGACCGCATCACCTTTAGCAACCGTACTACCCACCTCAACCAAATGCTTAACAACAGTACCATTGAGTGGCGCAGCAAGTGGTAGTGCATCACTTTCGTGTTCACTAATATAGTGTTTATCAATCAGCTCTAGCACTGTTTGTTGTGCTTTGTACATCACTGTGATGTGAGAGTCTGTTTGATTGATATGAGCCACAACTTTTTCGCCATTAACGACTAAGTCCGCAAGGCCATTTTCAATGCTACCTGAAGTTGTATAGTCAACTCCATCTAGGTTGATTTTAAAGCCTTCTGAGGCCTTAACAGCATGAACATTTAAATCAACAAACGGAATTGTTGTTTTAGCGTCACTGTTTAGCATAAAGCCTGTTAATTGTTGCCATGGGCTGCTGCTTTCACCCTTGAGTTGATGTGCATACGCATAGGCTGCCACAACAGTTGCAATAACAGATTGTTGCTCGCTTTTAGCAACAAGGCGTTCACCTTGGTCTTCAATAAAGTGCGTATCGGGTGCACCTGCTTGAAAAGTTGGGTGGTTAGCAAGATTATGTAAGAAATTAACGTTACAGCTAAAACCTGCTAGGTGGAATTGCTCTAGTGCTTTTGATAAACGCCCAAGCGCAGCCTCACGGTTATCATCATGAACAATTAACTTAGCAATCATAGGGTCGTAGAACGGGCTAATTTCATCACCCGCTGCAATCCCTGTATCTATACGTACAAATTCAGATTCGTTCGGTGTAAATAGAGCATCAATGTGACCAGAACACGGAATAAAGTCATTACTTGGATCTTCAGCATAAATACGCGCTTCAAAGCTGTGACCTTGCAGTTGAATATCTGCTTGGCTAAGTGGTAATGCTTCACCTGCCGCAATGTTGATTTGCCAATTCACCAAATCAACACCAGTAACCATTTCTGTTACTGGGTGCTCTACTTGTAAACGGGTGTTCATTTCCATGAAGAAGAATTCATCACCGCAAAGTAAAAACTCAACCGTACCTGCACCGCGATAGTTAATCGCTTGGGCACAACGTACCGCAGCTTCACCCATTTCTTTACGAAGTGCATCAGATAAACCCGGAGCAGGGGCTTCTTCAATTACTTTTTGGTGACGACGCTGTAATGAGCAGTCTCGGTCGCCTAAGTACACACAGTTACCATGACTATCGGCAAAAACTTGTACTTCAACATGGCGAGGTTTGGTGACATAACGCTCTAACAGTACTAAATCGTTACCAAAACCGGCTTTTGCTTCACGTTTTGCACCTTCAAGTGCACCGATAAAGTCTTTAGCGTGTTCTACAACTCGCATACCTTTACCACCGCCACCAAAAGCAGCTTTAATCAGTACCGGGTAACCAATTTTTTCAGCTTCAGCTTGTAAGAAATCAGTATCTTGATTGTTACCATAATAACCAGGCACTAAAGGTACATTTGCTTGGTGCATAATTTCTTTAGCGCGGGTTTTTGAACCCATGGCTTCAATGCTGGATGCTGGCGGGCCAATAAAGGCGATATCATTTTTCTCACACGCGAGCGCAAAGTCAGAGTTCTCAGATAAAAAACCATAACCTGGGTGAATACAATCAACACCTGCTTGTTTTGCCACATCGATGATTTTGTCTGCCACTAAGTATGAGTCTTTACTTGGCGCAGGACCAATGTGATACGCCTCATCAGCAAGCTTTACGTGCTGAGCATGTTTATCAGCATCTGAGTACACTGCAACCGTTGTTAAGCCCATTTGCTTTGCTGTACGCATAACTCGGCAGGCAATTTCACCACGGTTGGCAACGAGAATTTTTTTCAATGATTTTGTTGTCATAATGGTTCCTATTTCTGCCAGTTAGGGGCACGTTTTTCAAAAAATGCAGTTAGGCCTTCTTGGCCTTCTTCAGATACACGAATCCGCGCAATGCGCTCAGCGGTTAACTCAATCAGCGCATCATCTATTACGTTGCCAGCGACATCATTGATTAGCTGCTTCGCTGCTTTAACAGCAATAGGGCCATTGTTCACAAGGTTTTGTAAGTGTTTATCGAGCGCTGTTTGTAAATCGCCGGTGATCTGGTGAATTAAACCCAGTTGCTTGGCTGTATGCGCGTCAAAAATCTCTGCCGTTAAAAAATAACGACGTGCAGCGCGCTCACCAATAGCTTTAATGACATAAGGGCTGATAACTGCAGGAATAAGACCCAGCTTTACTTCACTTAAGCAAAACTGTGCATCGTCTTGGCAAATTGCGATATCACAACACGCAATCAAGCCTAACGCACCGCCAAATGCAGCACCTTGTACGGCACAAATTGTTGGATGTGGGCTTGTAGCAAGGACTTTCATAAGCTTTGCTAGCTGCATAGAGTCCGCTAAGTTTTCAGCAAAGTCATTGCCAGCCATCGACTTCATCCAGTTTAAATCAGCGCCAGCAGAGAAGTGCTTACCTTCGGTTTTTAAAACCAGTGCGCGCACATCACAGCTATTTGCGTGTTCAATTAAACGGATCAGCTCACTAATGACTTCTTCGTTAAATGCATTGTGTTTTTCAGGGCGACTTAGTACCAGCACAGCCACATTTGATTTTGTTATTTCGAGTGTTACTGACATAAGGCCTCCATTACATTCTAAATACGCCGAACTGCGAATCGCGCTCTGGTGCATTTTTAGCTGCACTTAAGGCAAGCCCCAATACATTGCGGGTATCAGCAGGATCGATAATGCCATCATCCCAAAGGCGGGCACTGGCGTAATATGGATGACCTTGTTTTTCGTATTGCTCGATAATTGGCTTTTTAAACTCACTGACTTGCTCATCAGTCATGCTTTCGCCTTTACGGGCTAAACCGTCTTGTTTAACTTGTGCAAGAACGCCAGCTGCTTGTTCACCACCCATTACAGATATACGGGCATTTGGCCACATCCACATCATGGTTGGTTCGAATGCACGGCCACACATACCGTAGTTACCTGCACCATACGAGCCACCAATTAATACGGTGAATTTTGGTACATCAGCACATGACACAGCGGTTACCATTTTCGCACCATGCTTGGCGATGCCTTCGGCTTCGTATTTTTTACCAACCATAAAGCCCGTAATATTTTGTAAAAACACCAAAGGAATTTTGCGTTGCGCACATAGTTGAATAAAGTGCGCGCCTTTTTGCGCCGATTCACTAAATAAAATGCCGTTGTTGGCAACAATACCTACAGGGTGACCAAATATTTTTGCAAAGCCGGTTACTAATGTTTCGCCAAAGTAGCGTTTAAATTCATCAAATGATGAATCATCAACAACACGAGCAATTACTTCGCGTACATCAAATGGCTTTTTAAGGTCGGTACCCACAATGCCGTAAATTTCGTTAATGTCGTAACGCGGCGGTTTAACATCATCAAGTAACGGTGCTGTTGGGCGCTGATAGTTGATTCGTTCAATACATTGGCGCGCGATAGAAAGTGCATGGGCATCGTTTTCAGCATAGTGATCGGCAACACCTGATGTTTTACAGTGAACATCAGCACCACCTAGCTCTTCAGCACTTACTTCTTCACCCGTAGCCGCTTTAACTAGTGGCGGACCAGCTAAGAAAATTGTACCTTGCTCTTTTACGATAATACTTTCATCAGCCATTGCAGGTACATAAGCACCACCTGCAGTACATAAACCCATAACAACCGCAATTTGTGGGATGCCTTTACCAGACATACGTGCCTGATTATAGAAAATACGGCCAAAGTGTAATTTATCTGGGAATACATCATCTTGTTCAGGCAGATTTGCACCGCCGGAATCAACTAAATAAATACACGGTAAATGACAACGCTCTGCGATATCTTGGGCACGTAGATGTTTTTTCACTGTTAGTGGAAAGTATGTACCGCCTTTTACGGTTGCATCATTGGCGATGATCATACATTCAACGCCTTTCACACGACCAATACCGGCAACAACACCGGCACAAGGAATGGCTTGTTCATACACGCCAAAGGCTGCAAATTGTGAAATCTCTAAAAATGGCGAGCCTTCATCAAGTAGCGTTTCAATACGGTCACGAACAAACAACTTACCACGGCCTTGGTGGCGCTCAATCAGGGCAGGGCCACCACCTAAACGGATATCAGCGACTTTTTCACGTAAATCACTTACGAGCGCTGCCATGTTGTCGTGATTTTGCAAAAATTGCGGATCGTGTGGATTTACACTCGATTTTAAAATCGTCATAACAAGGTCCTATCTGCTTTCAGTGAATAATTCGCGACCAATTAGCATGCGGCGGATTTCAGAAGTACCTGCGCCAATTTCATACAGTTTTGCATCACGTAATAAACGACCTGTTGCGTACTCGTTGATATAACCATTACCACCTAAGATTTGAATAGCATCAAGGGCCATTTTAGTCGCAAGCTCTGCGGCATATAAAATTGCGCCAGCCGCATCTTTACGCGTTGTTTCGCCGCGGTCACATGCACGAGCTACCGTGTAAACGTATGAACGAGCAGCATTCATTTGCGTGTACATATCAGCAATTTTGCCTTGAATAAGCTGGAATTGACCAATTGGACTATCAAATTGTTTACGTTCATGAATATAAGGAACCACAATGTCCATACATGCTTGCATAATGCCAAGCGGGCCAGCGGCTAAAACAACACGCTCATAATCAAGGCCACTCATAAGTACTTTTACACCTTCGTTTAAGTTACCTAGAATGTTTTCTGCTGGTACTTCGCAGTTCTCGAACACTAATTCACATGTGTTAGAACCACGCATACCAAGTTTGTCTAGTTTCTGCGCAGTAGAAAATCCTGGTGTGTTACGTTCAACGATGAACGCTGTAATGCCCTTAGGGCCAGCATTTAAATCTGTTTTTGCATAGATAACAAAGGTATCGGCATCTGGACCATTAGTGATCCACATCTTGTTACCGTTAAGTACAAACACATCGCCTTTTTTCTCGGCTTTTAATTTCATTGATACAACATCAGAACCCGCATTTGGCTCACTCATCGCAAGGGCACCAATGTGCTCACCGCTGATAAGCTTAGGCAGGTATTTTTCTTTTTGAGCCTGTGACCCATTACGGTTGATTTGGTTAACACATAGGTTTGAATGAGCACCATAACTTAAACCAATCGATGCGCTTGCACGGCTAATTTCTTCCATTGCGATTACATGCTCAAGGTAACCAAGGCCCGCACCGCCAAATTCTTCAGGTACTGTCATACCTAATAATCCCATTTCGCCAAGCTGTGGCCAAAGTTGATTAGGGAAGGCATTGTCTATATCGGTTTGTTCTGCAAGTGGGGCAATTTCTTGGCTCGCAAAGCTATTAACGTGATCACGGATCATGTCTGCTGTTTCGCCAAGTCCGAAGTTCATTTCTTTGTATAGTGAAATAGTGCTCATAATGTGTGTTCCTGTGAGAGTCTGTTGACGAGATTGTTGTCAGGTTATTCGTCTAAATTATTAAGGGTTTCACGACAGCGGCGTTCTGCTGTAACCAATTCCATCAGTACAACTTTAATGTCGTCCATTTGTTGGCTCAGGTCCGCTTTTTTCTCTGCGATAAGGTCAAGCATAGTCACTAGCTGTTTAGCACTTGATTTATCTGCATCGTAAAGTTCAAACAAACGGCCCGTTTCAGCCAAGGTAAAACCTAAGCGTTTACCACGTAGAATAAGTTTTAGTCTTACTTTGTCGCGTTTTGAATAAATACGGGTTTGACCATTGCGATCAGGTGAGATCAGGCCTTGGTCTTCATAAAAGCGGATAGAGCGGGTTGTAATATCAAATTCTTTTGCTAGTTCGCTGATACTAAACGTTTGCTCATTGCTTGCAGGTTCAACTGCTGCGCTTTCAAAGTTTGTTTGATTGTCTTGTTTCATGATTTATTTACCTCATTCGAATAACACCAATATAAGTGAAGTTTACGTAAAGGTAAAGGGTGATTTAGGAGTTATACTTTAGACTTATAAAGATAACTGGTTGGATTTGTTGAAAAGCTTTATTTATCTAGCCTTGTAAGCAGATGTTCGATTTTTCATACAACAAAATACAGATAAGTTTACAGTTTTGCCGGCCGCAAAAATGTTGATTTTAGATTTACGTTGGCGTAAACGTAAATATTATGTATGCTGAATTAAATCGAAATTAAACTATAACAAATTAACTGTTTGGTTACACATGATTTGAACACATGATGATAACCACTTACATGGAGCCAATTATGACTACTGAAGCCGTTGTTATTGTTGCCGCAAAACGTACCCCTATGGGTGGTTTTATGGGCGCACTAAGTGGTGCACACGCAACTGATTTAGGTGCTACAGCTATTAAAAGTAGCTTAGAGCAAGCCGGTTTATCTGCCGATAAGATTGACGAAGTGATCATGGGCTGTGTATTACCAGCTGGTCTTGGTCAAGCACCTGCTCGCCAAGCAATGTTAAAAGCGGGCCTTAATCAAGGTACTGGCGCAACAACAATCAACAAAGTTTGTGGCTCAGGCTTAAAAGCTGCAATGTTTGCTCATGACTTAATTAAATCAGGCTCTATAAACACCGCTGTTGCGGGTGGTATGGAAAGCATGAGTAATGCGCCTTATATGTTACCGAATGCACGTTCAGGTATGCGTATGGGTCATGGCGAAGTAAAAGATCACATGATGTGTGATGGCCTTGAAGATGCTTACGACAACAAAGCAATGGGTTGTTTTGCACAAGACACTGCCGATCAATATTCAATTGGTCGTGAACAAATGGATAACTTTGCACTTAGCTCACTGACTAAAGCAAACAGCGCGATTGAGACAGGCGCATTTGATAATGAAATTGCAGCGCACACTATTTCTACACGTAAAGGTGATGTGACCGTTGAGATTGATGAGCAACCAGGCAATGCACGCCCTGATAAAATCCCAGGTTTACGTCCTGCATTCAAAAAAGATGGCACGATTACAGCTGCAAACTCGTCATCAATTTCTGATGGTGCAGCAGCGCTAGTGTTAATGCGTGAATCAGATGCTAAAGCACAAGGTTTAACGCCACTTTGCCGTATCGTTGCTCACAGCACACATTCTCAGGCTCCAAGCGAATTTACTTTAGCACCGGTTGGCGCGATGCAATCGCTTTTAGAAAAAGCAGGTTGGTCTGTGAATGATGTTGATTTATGGGAAATCAACGAAGCGTTTGCGATGGTGACTATGCTTGCAATTAACGAGTTAAAACTTGATGAAAGCAAAGTAAACGTAAACGGCGGTGCTTGTGCACTTGGTCACCCAATTGGTGCAAGCGGCGCGCGTATCTTAGTTACCTTAATTCATGCATTAAAGAATCGTGGTCTTAGCAAAGGTGTTGCCTCACTGTGTATCGGTGGTGGAGAAGCTGTTGCTATGGCAATCGAAGCTATTTAATCGCTTTAGAATTTTAATCTCTCACAGCCGCAACGTATTTTAAAAACTATCATGTTGCGGCCTCTTTATACCCACTGGGGAGGAGTGCCTCATGCACCAAGTACCTTTATTTATCAACGGCGAATTTACCCAATCAAGTTCAACGCAGTTGATTGATGTTATCAATCCTGCAAACCAAGAAGTGTTAGCGCAAGTTCCGTGTGCAACGGATGCTGAAATGGATGCAGCCATTGCCTCTGCAAAAGAAACATTTAAAACATGGAAAGAAGTGCCAATTTCTGAGCGTGCGCGCATTATGATGAAATACGCTGCACTACTAAAAGAAAACCATGACGAGCTTGCGACGATTATTTGTCATGAGCTGGGTAAAACTTTTGAAGACGCCAAAGGCGATGTTTGGCGTGGTATTGAAGTTGTTGAGCAAGCAGCCAATGCACCATCACTCATGATGGGCGAAACAATGGAAAACGTAGCGCGTAAAATCGATACTTACTCTTACATGCAGCCACTAGGTGTATGTGCGGGTATTACGCCATTTAATTTCCCTGCGATGATCCCATTATGGATGTTCCCACTGGCTATTGTGTGTGGTAACACCTTTATTCTTAAACCATCAGAGCAAGATCCATTAACACCGATGCGTTTAGCTGAATTGTTTGTTGAAGCAGGCGCGCCAAAAGGGGTGTTACAAGTTGTTCACGGTACAAAACCACAAGTTGACCGTTTATTAGAAGACCCAGCAGTACGTGCTATTTCATTTGTTGGTTCGTGTGGTGTGGGTGAATACATCTATTCAAAAGGCACAGCAAACCTTAAACGCGTACAAGCTTGTGTTGGTGCAAAAAACCACATGGTTATTATGCCAGATGCGAGTAAATCGCATGTTGTAAATAACCTAGTCGGTGCGTCTGTAGGTGCTGCGGGTCAGCGCTGTATGGGTATTTCGGTTGCTGTATTTGTTGGTCAAGCTAAAGACTGGGTTGATGAAATTAAAGCAGGCTTTGAAAACGTACGCCCAGGTGTATGGGATGATGCCAACGCGGCTTACGGCCCACAAACATCAAAAGCAGCTAAAGACCGTATTTTATCACTGATCGCAAGTGGTAAATCACAAGGTGCAACGTGCTTAATTGATGGCTCTGACTTTACTGTTGAAGGTTACGAGCAAGGTAACTGGGTTGGTCCAACGTTATTTACTGATGTAACAACAGAGATGGATTTATACAAAGAAGAGATCTTTGGTCCTGTATTGGCTTGTATGTTTGTAGATACTCTAGAAGAGGCGATTGAGCTTATCAATAACTCGCCTTACGGTAACGGTACTTCGTTATTCACATCAAGCGGCGCTGCTGCACGTAAATTCCAACATGAAATCGAAGTAGGTCAAGTTGGTATCAACGTGCCAATTCCTGTGCCACTCCCGTTTTTCTCTTTCACAGGTTGGAAAGGTTCATTCTACGGTGACCAACACACCTACGGTAAGCAAGGTATTCGTTTTTACACAGAAACGAAAACAATTACTTCACGTTGGTTCGAGGATGATATCGCCTCAGGTCCTAACATGAGTATCAACCTTAAATAAGCTGTAATTAATTTACTGCTGAGCGAGCACACGCTCGCTCAAAGAACACACATTTAAACGACAACAATCGTTATTCACACAAGAATAAGACAACAAATAGAGGTCTACTATGGACTTTAATTTAACCGAAGATCAGCAAGCGTTTGCTGAAACAGCCCGTCAGTTTGCAGAGTCTGAACTTGCCCCACATGCCGCTAAGTGGGACCAAGAACACATTTTCCCGAAAGACACCATTAAAGCAGCCGGTGAGCTAGGCTTTTGTGGTTTATATACCCCTGAAGAAGCGGGTGGCTTAGGTTTATCTCGCCTAGATTCAAGCATTATTTTCGAACAGCTTGCCATGGGTTGTACCGCAACAACCGCTATGTTGACCATTCATAATATGGCAACCTGGATGATTGCAAGCTTTGGTACTGAGGAAGTAAAAGCTCAGTACTGTGAGCAATTAGTAATGGGTGAGTTACTTGCTTCTTATTGTTTAACGGAGCCAGGCTCTGGCTCTGATGCTGCATCGCTAAAAACCAAAGCGGTAAAAGAGGGCAATGAGTATGTGATCTCTGGCTCTAAAATGTTTATTTCGGGAGCCGGTGAAACTGATTTACTTGTAGTTATGGCGCGCACTGGTGGTGAAGGCGCTGCCGGTATTTCTGCATTTGTTGTGCCTGCAGATGCTGCAGGCATTGAATACGGTAAAGCAGAAGAAAAAATGGGCTGGAATGCACAGCCGACACGTTTAATTAGCTTTGAAGGTGTCAGAATTCCTGCGGCTAACTTACTAGGTCAAGAAGGCGAAGGCTTTAAGTTTGCAATGCAAGGCTTAGACGGTGGTCGTATTAATATTGCAACCTGTTCATTAGGTACAGCACAAGCTGCTCTTAATACTGCGCGTGAATACCTAAAAGAACGTGAGCAATTTGGTAAGCCATTAGCTGCTTTCCAAGCACTGCAATTTAAGATTGCTGATATGAACACCGAGCTTGTTGCTGCTCGTCAAATGGTGCGCTTAGCCGCATTTAAACTAGATACTGGTGACAGCGAAAAAACAACTTACTGCGCGATGGCAAAACGTTTTGCTACAGATGTTGGTTTTAAAGTCTGTGACGACGCACTACAAATTCACGGTGGTTACGGTTACATCAAAGAATATCCATTAGAGCGTCATTTCAGAGACGTCCGTGTGCATCAAATTCTCGAAGGCACAAACGAAATCATGCGTGTGATTATCGCACGTCGTATCTTAGCTGAGTCAGCTGGCGACATTCTATAAGGAGCAACCTATGTCTAATCCATCGATTGATTTAAATATTGAAGGTAACGTAGCGGTTTTAACCATGAATAACCCGCCAGCGAATACCTGGACACAAGATACATTAACCGCGCTTAAAGACACTGTAACTGAGCTAAATGCCAACAAAAATGTGTATGCATTAGTGATTACAGGCCAAGGTGAAAAGTTCTTTAGCGCAGGTGCTGATTTAAACGTGTTTGCCAGCGGTGACAAAGGCGTTGCTGCCACTATGTCAAAAGTGTTTGGTGATGCATTTGAAGCGTTAACCAATTTCCGTGGTGTATCAATCGCGGCTATTAATGGTTATGCCATGGGCGGTGGTCTTGAAGTGGCTCTTGCGTGTGATATTCGTATTGCTGAAGAGCAAGCTCAAATGGCACTACCTGAAGCGAAAGTTGGCTTACTGCCTTGTGCTGGCGGTACGCAAAACCTTGCATGGCTTGTTGGTGAAGGCTGGGCAAAACGCATGATTTTATGTGGTGAGCGCTTAAAAGCAGACAAAGCACGTGAAATTGGCCTTGTTGAAGAAGTGGTTGGCACTGGCGAAAGTTTAGCTGCGGCAATGAAACTTGCTAACCAAGTTGGCGAACAAAGCCCGGTTGCTGTGACTGCATGTAAAGAGCTTATTCAAAAAGGTCGCACACAACCTATGGCTCATGCATTGCCATTAGAGCGTGAGTTATTTGTACAATTATTTGATACGCAAGACCAAAAAGAAGGCGTGAATGCGTTCTTAGAAAAGCGTAAAGCTAATTGGGTAAATGGCTAATGACTAACGTAACACTACTAAATCATCAAGATGCGCCTGTGGTGTTTGAAACTGCAGAGGCCGAAAGCGGCCTCATTGCAATTGCGACACTCAATGCGCCTAAGTCGTTAAATGCCTTAAATTACGACATGATCCAATTGCTTGAGCCGCAGCTTAGAAAATGGGCTGACGATGACGCAGTTGCCATGGTTATTCTAAAAGGGGCTGGCGAAAAAGCATTTTGTGCTGGTGGCGATGTAGTAAGCCTACATAAAGCAATGAGCACAGGTGAGCCTGCTAACTACATTGAAGACTTTTTTACCCATGAGTACAAATTAGACTACCTAATTCACTGCTATGAAAAGCCAATATTACTTTGGGGAAATGGCATAGTCATGGGTGGCGGCCTTGGCTTAATGGCTGGGGCAAGTCACCGTGTGGTAACCGAAACATCGCGTATCGCAATGCCTGAGCTAACCATTGGTTTATACCCAGATGTTGGCGGTAGTTATTTCTTACATAAAATGCCTGAGCAAGTGGGCCTATTCTTAGGTTTAACTGCTGCGTCTATCAATGCTGAAGATGCATTGTTTGTTAATCTTGCTGATCACTATGCAACAGCAGATAAATATGACGCTATTTTAACGGCTATCACAGCTGAAAAGTGGGGAAAAACAGCCTCATTAAATCACGAAAAGCTGACTAACATTCTAATCTCTATTGATAATATTTCAGGTCGTGTCCCTAAAGGTAACGTAAAAGATAACCTTGAGGTTATTCAAAAGCTGGCTGAATTTGACTCACTGCAGGGCAAAGTTGACTACATCCAAAGCTTAGAAACCGAAGATAAATGGCTTACCCGTGCGCAAAAGTCATTAGCGCATGGTTGTCCGCTTAGTTGTGCGCTGGTTGAACGTCAATTAGCTAATTCAAAAGAGATGACATTAGCACAGTGCTTTAAAATGGAGCTGGGTATGTCAGTACGCTGTGGCGAACTAGGTGAGTTCCAAGAGGGCGTTCGTGCGCTACTAATCGACAAAGACGGTGCACCTAACTGGCAGTTTAAATCGCTTAGCGATATCGACGAAGCAGTTGTAGATAGCTTCTTTACAGCACGCTGGGATGAGCAATCTCACCCACTTAACTCATTAACGTCATCTTAAGTCCAAGGGGTAAACAAATGGCTAAATTAACAATAGGATTTATTGGTTTAGGCAACATGGGTGGCCCAATGGCGGCAAACCTTGTCAATGCAGGTCATACAGTTCGCGTGTTTGACTTAAATAAAGCAGCGGTTAATGAGCTTGCCGATAAAGGTGCAATTGCTGCAAACGATGCGGCTGAATGTGCCATTGGTGCTGATATTTTTATCAGTATGCTACCGGCAAGCAAACACGTTAAATCGCTTTACTTAGGTGAAACGGGTCTTATTAACTTACTTGATAGCAAAACCTTAGTGATTGACTGCTCAACCATTGATGCAGAATCAGCACGTCAAGTGGGTAGCGAGCTTGCTCAAAAAGGTATTGATTTTGTTGATGCGCCGGTATCAGGTGGTGTTGCAGGTGCAACAGCGGGCACTTTAACCTTTATCGTCGGTGGTGAGCAAAGCCACTTTGAAAAAGCTAAGCTTGCTTTAGTTGATATGGGTAAAAACATCTTCCATGCTGGTGATATTGGTGCAGGCCAAGTCGCAAAAATCTGTAACAACATGCTGCTCAGCATTTTAATGGCTGGTACCAGCGAAGCGCTACAAATGGGCATCAACAACGGGCTCGATCCAAAAGTGTTAAGTGACATCATGACAGCAAGCTCTGGTCGTAACTGGACACTTGAGCTTTACAACCCATGCCCTGGTGTAATGGAAACAGCACCAGCAAGTAATGATTATAAACCGGGCTTTATGGTTGATTTAATGGCTAAAGACTTAGGTCTTGCTATGGAAGCGGCTCAGCAAAGTAATTCATCTACCCCAATGGGGTCAATGGCGAAGAATCTATACACTATGCTTCAGCATCAAGGTGCGGGTAGTGATGATTTTAGCGCTATTTTTAAATTATTCTCGAAGTAGGAGATTGTTGTGGAAATTAAAAACAACAACATCGTAATTACCGGTGGTGCGCAAGGTTTAGGCTTTGCGATGGCCGAGAAATTTGCATCGCTTGGCGCGAACATCGCCCTTATCGATATGCAACAAGACGTACTTGATACTGCAGTATCAGCGCTTGCCAAGCATGGCACAAAAGTGATGGCGTATGCTGCTAATGTGACCGACGAAGACGCAGTGGTAGCAACGTTTAACACGATTAACAAAGACTTTGGCCATATCGGCGTGTTAATTAACAACGCGGGTATCTTACGCGATGGTATGTTTATCAAAGCAAAAGAAGGCAAAGTGGTAGATAAAATGTCGTTGGCTCAATTTCAATCTGTGATTGATGTGAACCTAACCGGTGTATTCTTAGCTGGGCGTGAAGCTGCGAGCCACATGATTGAGTCTGGCAAAGGTGGGGTTATCATTAATATGTCGAGTGTTGCTCGTGCTGGTAACATTGGCCAAACAAACTATGCAGCGTCTAAAGCTGGTGTTGTTGCGATGACAACGGGTTGGGCGAAAGAATTAGGTCGCTTTGGTATCCGTGTTGGTGCAATTGCACCAGGTGTTATTCGCACAGCAATGACAGATGCAATGAAACCAGAAGCAAAACAACGCATGATGGCAGTAACACCAGTGGGTCGTTTTGGTGAAGCAGAAGAAATTGCTCAAACAGCACAATACATTGTAGAGAATGACTTTTTTACAGGTCGTGTTGTTGAAATTGATGGCGGTATTCGCCTTTAATTTCATAAGGTAACCCTTTACCCATTGAAAGTACCAAAACGGTAAGCCTAGCTTGCCGTTTTTTTATTTTTTAAGTATTTTAAATTCATAATGATAAGGAGATTTTTTATGAACACTGATGGCATTACAGTCTCAATGAGCAAAGGCATTAAAGCCAACTTCAGACTGGGTGAACATTTTATTGAATACTGGGGTTCGGCTTATTCAGGAAAAGAAGTTCTGAAAGTAGACGGTGAATTAATAGCAGAATCACGTAACTTTAAAACAAAATCTGTTCATGAGTTTAATGTTGATGGTAAAGCCTGCCAATTAACGATTTCAGTAACTTTATTTAGGAAGTTTTCTTCTGTAATTTCATTAGAATGTGAGAGCAAGCTAGTTCATAGTTACCAACTCACATACGGTAAAACCCGAAAAATTGCTTGGTATTTAAAAGCAACCTCCTTTTTATTAGCAGGGGTGTTAGGCTGGTGTTTTGCTGCTGATATTCTTACCTTGTTAGAGTTGGTTATCTTTTGTTGCTTAACCTTTGCATTATCTGAGCTTCTTATGAAAGATCAAGGCTGGATCATCGAAGAGCAAAAGCCTTGTAATTAACTGCCTAGCATTCAATAATTAAGCGGTTAAAAGCCGCTTAACTTTGAGAGATGCAGTGAATCCCAAACAAATCCGCAATTTTTATATCAATGAAGAACAGTCTGTTTATTTGCTGTCTCACCATGATGCTAAAAAGCATCGCCAATGGCTTAACATTTGTATTAAACAACTTACCTTGCTTGGTTACAGTGACGTTGAACTAATTGGCTCTGGTGCATTTGGATTTGTTTTTGCCGGTGTTGATGATGAAAACCTACCTTGGGTATTTAAGTTTTCACGGATAACCCTTGCACAAAGTGTACGTGACCGTTTAGAAGACGAAGCGTACATGCTCTCGCAAGTTAAAAACCCACTCGTACCAAAATTTTATGCCTTTGAGCGCATTAAAAAGCAAGGCATTTTAATGATGGAGCGCGCTCTAGGTGAAGACTTAGAAAAAATCTCTATCAAACAGGGGCGTTTTAGCGCAGCAAAAGTTATGGCGCTGGCTCTTAGGCTACGTAATGTGCTTGTAGATTTACGTGAACATAAAAATGGCTTAAGCCCGCAACCAATTGTGCATGGCGATATCAAGCCCTCTAACATTGTTTATGATGAACAAACCAATAAGTTGTCATTGGTGGATTGGGGCAGCTCTGTTTATGCACAAATAGATGCTGATGGTAATCCGGTTGCCAGCAACTTTATGGATCTTATGTCTGCTGATATCAGTAGTACCAATGCACGTATGGGGGATGTGTATTTTATTGGTGATGAACAAATGTCGGGCGGGCAGTCATCGCCACGATTCGATGAGCAAGGTGTTGCTTCAACTCTTTATGCACTGGCCTCTGCACAATCTTGCCGATTTGGTGCTGCGGTTATTCCGGCTACAAGTCTTAATTTACCTATGGAGCTTGCCCGAGTTATTGACGGTATGCTTTCAAAAGATAAAGCCACTCGCGATGGGGCGGGTGATTATTTTATTCGAAATATGCCTACAATGGCTAAAGCTTACTTACCTGAGCTGCCCCGTAAAGTTATTCGCCCTTATATTCCTTATTGGTTTAGTGAGTTTGATGAGCACCCAGACACGGTTGTTTATAGCTCACGTAAGCAATTTTTAAGACAAGCCGACCATAATCAACAATTACTTGATGTAAACGATGCCCAACTAGACAGATACTACAAAGAGTTTTTATTTGATACCGGCGACACCGAAAAAGCATTTTTGGCCTCAATAAGTCGATTAGCAAAATACCCAGTAGTTGGTGGCCTTAGTTTTCATTGGAAAGAAAACTCACTGTTTGTTGAATCTTCCCTTATTTTGCATGATGAAACGCTTGGCACTGCGTTTACCGATGCGATTAACAACACGGTGATGTTAGCACAGGGGATTGAACAAAAAGGTCTCTTTAAATGTTGCTTGTTTGATGCGCGTAAAACCATTCAGCTCGAACGGGATGGCACAGGTGCGTTTAAATTTGAACATTTACCTGAGCTTGATTACGAAGTAATGGATGTACAAGCCTCAGACGTAACCAGACCGCATTCTTACTTTGAAGATGGTAAAGACCCAGATGAGCAATTACAGCTCCCGAAAAAGGTTATAAAGTGCGTATTTGAACTTAACCAAATACATCATACGGGCTGTATTATTTTCGAAGCCTTACCTGATAGGATGAAAATACATCATTACTATCGACTGCTTGATGCCAGTAAAGAGCCTGAATTTAAACGCTTATTAAGTAAGCTTATGCAATACGCGGTTAGTATCACAGATGTAGGTGTGGCAGGCTTTATGAAGCTACCTTACAAAAATACCCGTGAATTTGATTTGTGCACTAAACAGCCCGATGAGTTTTATCCGCGAGATCCAAAAAGAGTGGAATGCTAAAAGCTGACCTGATTCAAACAGTTAAGGAGAATAATAAACATGGACTACAGCCCAAATTATAAAAATTATTCATTGGATGAGCTTTTAGATGCTCAAAAGTATATTGATAAAGAAAGCTTCCCAGAAAGAGCACAAGAGTTAGAATTAGAGATTGCAAATAAATTAAAAGACCCAGAAATAAAAGCAGAGTTTGAAGAGCTAGAAACGAGTAAAAGGTATGCTACTTTTTGGCCTCGTTTTTGGGCTGCTATTATTGATGGCTTAATTTTTACAGCATTACTTTATATCGAATGCTTACTCTTTGACGTTGAATATTCTTACGAAAACTCGATTTTACAAGCTGTTAATGGCTTTCAGTACATTGGCTATGTTGTTTTCATGCATGGGTTTTATGGTCAAACACTTGGCAAGATGGTGATGGATGTTAAAGTCCTCGATCATGACACCGAAACGAGCATTACGCTTAAGCAATCGGTTCGCAGAGAATCTGTTAATATTGCTATTAACTCGTCTTGGATACTCCTAGTTTTTTCTATTTCAATATCGTTACAACAACTTGGTAGCGTACCTGCGGTTTTAACTTATTTAATTATGGGTCTGAATTCATTAGCTACAGTTTGGGCATTGTCAGAATTTATAACCATGCTGTTTAATGAAAAGCGTCGTGCAGTACATGACTTCATCGGTAGAACGGTTGTTGTTAGGTTGTAATAAGGCGTTCTACTATGACAACCGTAAAAAACACCTTAATTACCTAATGATGTAGTCGTTAGTTCTTTTTGTAGTGGCTAATAATAGGTATTGTTTATTCATCCTTTCAATTTATCTAAAGGCTTTCAGTGAATGCTAATGTCTAAAGTCCTTGTCGAAAATTTATATTATGATGGGCCAAGAGAGGGTATCACATCTATTGAGGGGAGACATTACAGGTTTGTTTCAGACTTCAATGATGACAGTGGTTTTACTGATGAGTTTTCTCTTTATTTAATATCAGAATCTGAACTTCAATTAGAGATTGAGCAATGGCAAATTTTTGTTAAATGGAATAAAAAATATCAGTCAGGTGAATTAAAAGCCGATAGTCATCCTGGGCATGGTGGTATATCTCAAAGATGGGATGAAATAGAGCAAGCTTTGGCAATTAACAGAAAAGATACGTCAAACTTTAAATTTAAAGCTACAGCGACCTTTACCCGGAATGATCAAGAACTGCAATATGATTTAAATGGCCCTTGTTATGATGTTTCTTGGCACTTTCTTTAATTATAAGAGTATTTAAAAAACGATGGCTATTTGGCAAACAACAATAGTTCTAATACCTGCACAATGGGTAGAAGATAAAAATAATTCAGTTGAGGAACTCTACAATGCCGATGGTTATTTCGATACTGCCTGCGTGTGGAAACACCACCAACCAAATGTGCAAATAGACAAGCTGTTGGATAATGTTTTAGTAAGAACTGAAAGTAATATTTCCGATTTTAAAATGTGGGGTAATAGTCAATCAAATGAAATTACTATTTCTGTTAGTGATGAATCGATTGATGAAATTGTAATTAGAGTTGATTTAAGGAAAGACATAAGTAATTTTTGCTTTTCAATTTGCCAACTCGCTAAAAAATTACAGTGTTTTTTATTTATTCCAAATAAAAAGCTTCTTATTGAGCCTGACATTCACTTCCTAATGCAAAACATACAAACACTGACTACTACAAATCAAAAGCGTAAATTAAAATAACCTGCTAAATAGCAGGTTATTAGATGGTGAAATCTTACTTATGCTCTTCAATTATTTCAGTGATCCCTTCAGCTGAGAGTATCTCTATCCAATAGCCATCTGGGTCTTTTATAAAGGCTAGGCCTTTCATCGAGCCATCGTCTGGTTTTTTTACAAACTCAACATCGTATTTTGCAAAACGCTCGCATGCTGCGTACACGTCTGGCACACTAATACCGATATGACCAAAGCCTTTTGGTTCATCATTACCACTATGGTAACCAGCAAAACTGTCGTCGTGTTCTGTACCCCAATTATGTGTAAGCTCAATAAGAGCAGGGCGGCGAAATACCCACTGTGCTTTTTCTTTATCGCTGCCTTTTGGCATTTCTTGCTCATAACCTAAAAAGTACAGCGTAAACTCCATTTTTGGGAAGTCATATTTACCAAGTAACTTCATACCTAAAACATTTTGATAGAAATCTAAAGAAGGCTTTGGATCTTTAATGCGCAACATTGTTTGTTGCATTACATAACCTTGCGTTGCATTTGCGATTTGTTCAGGTGATTCGTTGTAGTTAGACATACACATCCTTTTTTAATGACATTAATGATGATGAAAGCAGTCTAACATAATCACGTTACCCTTAAATTAATAACAAAAATATTGACGTCTTTAAATAGCCCTTCAAGTCTTAACTCGCTAACTCGCTAACTCGCTAACTCGCTAACTCGCTAACTCGCTAACTCACATAAAAAAACCGCCCTAACAGGCGGCTTATTTCAACTAACAGCTTATAGCTCAAAACTTAAAGCTTAATTACCCCAAGGATTACTTGCACTTGAACGTTGTTTTCGGGTTCGTGCTTGTTGCTTGGCTTCTTTTTTTGCGTGAATGCGTTTAGCGTCGGTAAAACTTAACTCACACGGTTCACCAGGTTTTTGATCCGCAGGGATCACGCGATCTCGAGGTGGCAGCTCGTAGTTTACATCGTCTGGGCGTGGTAAGTTTTTAAGACGATACAAATAAAAGTTCTCGACTTTTTCTTGTGCCCATTGGGTTTTACGTAAAAACTTAACCGCAGATTTTACATCTGGGTTATTCTTAAAGCAGTTCAAACGCAAATAGGCGTGGAGTAATTCCCAGCCATATTGCTCGACAAGTTCTGTCACGACTTGCTCGATACCAACACCTTGCAGTGGGTTATTGCTGAAAATTTCTTTATTACTCATTAGACTTTCCGGGATTACAAAACTAGGGTAAGTATAATTGCCTTTACCCTAGTTTTATAGCTAACTTGCTAAGAATGTTTATATTCGAGCTTATTCTTTACAATTAACTACTACACGGCCGCGAATTTCACCTTTTAATAGGGCTTCTGCATTTGCAACGGCTTCAGAAAGTGGAATTTCTTGCGAAATAGCATCTAGGTACTGAGCCTCAACTAACTCACTTAAACGTTGCCATGCTTCAATTCGGTCTACTTTAGGGCGCATTACACTATCTATACCCATTAAGCTAATACCACGAAGGATAAACGGCGCTACCGTTGCCGGAAAGTCCATACCTTGTGCTAAACCACAGGCAGTTACAACACCACCGTATTTAATCGATGCGCACACATTTGCAAGGGTGTGGCTACCCACAGAATCAATTGCGCCAGCGAATTGCTCTTTAGCGAGTGGTTTCCCAGGTGCTGAGAATTCTTCGCGAGATAAAACACGTTTCGCACCTATTTTTTTAAGGTGCGCTTCTTCGTTCATGCGGCCTGTTGTGGCAACAACATCAAAGCCAAGTTTATTTAGTAAATAGATAGCAAAACTACCCACGCCACCATTGGCTCCGGTGACGAGAATTTCGCCGCTTTGTGGTGTGATACCTTGCTTTTCTAAGGCAATAATACTGAGCATTGCCGTATACCCAGCAGTACCAATTTGCATTGCCTGTTTTGGTGTTAAATTAGCGGGGAGGGGAATAAGCCAATCAGCGTTCATAGATGCTTTTTCACTTAGACCACCTAAGTATTTCTCCCCAACACCAAAGCCATTTAGCAGAACTTTATCACCTACTTTAAATTCATCGCTTTTAGACTCTGTTACTGTGCCTGCAAGGTCAATTCCGGGGATCATAGGAAATGTTCTTACCACAGGGCCTTTACCTGTAATGGCTAGGGCATCTTTGTAATTCAATGTACTGTAGTCAACATCAATATTTACCTCGTGCTGGTGGATGTTCTCTACAGGGAAATCTGTGAATTCGGCACGATAACCTTGATCATCTTTGTTGATAACTACCGATTTTACTGATGTTGTCATGGTGACTCCTTTTAGACCGATCGTCTTTTAATGGTTAAAATAAAACCGCATCTAAACGGCTTTATAAAATTAAACGTAAAAATTGCGCTGTATAGAGTGTGAGTGGTTCACTTGATTTATCAAGTTTTGAACGCATCACCGCACCTTCCCAGCCAATCCAAAAAAATTCAGCAAGCATTTTACAATCTGATGCCTGAGGAATTTGCTTTTGCTGCTTAGCATCAAATAAGCACTGCTCAATTAAAGTTTGCCAGCTGGCGTAAGCCTGCTTAATACGGTCAATCATCGGCTCATCAAGGTGACTGAGTTCTTGATTTAAATTACCTATTAAGCAACCACGCGAAAATTCAAACTTTGCCATGCCTTGTTTAGCATCATTGGCAAACAACACTATTCTTTCAAGGGGACTTATCTCATCGCTAAGTAAATGGCGCTTTAACTTGGCCTGAAAATAACTGTCATACGCATCAATGAGTGCTAAGCCAAAGTCATTTTTACTTTTGAAGTAATGATAAAAAGAGCCTTTAGGTACTTGAGCAGATTTTAAGATTAAATCAATGCCGGTCGCACTAAAGCCTTTTTCGGTTAACACAGCTAAACCTGTATTAATTAACAGGGCGCGCGTATCGGCATTTGAGCGTGCTATTTTTGGTGGCCTGCCGCGACGGCTTGGCGTGGTCTTATTTGTTTCCATACATCATATTAGACCGATTGGTTTTTAATATGCAAGAACTAAATTGCTTAAATTGTAATCATCATAAATTTGTCATGATTACAATTTAATTGGGAACTTTGCTCAATTGATGTTGGTCACAAATAATGACGCTAAAAAGAGCTGTAAGCTTTTTAGCTGAATTTAAGTGTATTAATAGATGGTTTTAGTTGAAGAGGTACGACCACTTAGTCATTTAAAATGTTAATTCATTTGATCATCAGCACGTTAGTTTTTGTCAATTTATTTAATTGCTTTTTGTTATTTGAATTTAACAGTTTTATTAACTATTCATTAAATGTAGATGTCAATTTCGCTACATATCTATAAATATAAAAGGTGAGGATATTACCTATGAAGAGACAGAAAAGAGATCGTTTAGAAAGAGCTCATTCTCAAGGTTATAAAGCAGGCTTGGCAGGCCGTTCTAAAGAACAATGCCCTTATCAACAAATCGACCCTAAATCAGAATGGTTAGGCGGCTGGCGAGAAGCTATTGAAAACCGCAATATGTTCAAAACTTAAAATAGGCACCTTATTTACGCAAAAAAGCCCCAGTTAGGGGCTTTTTTGTATCTGCACATCAATATTAGAATGCAGTTGTATCTTGGAAAAGACCTACTTTAAGATCTTTTGCTTCATAGATAACGCGGCCATCAACTTCTACAGTGCCATCAGCCATACCCATGAATAATTTACGTTTAATAACACGCTTCATGTCTAAACGATAAGTTACTTTTTTAGCTGTTGGTAAGATTTGACCTGTGAATTTAACTTCACCTACACCTAGTGCACGGCCAAGACCTGGGCCGCCAGACCAGCCAAGGAAGAAACCAACTAATTGCCACATTGCATCAAGGCCAAGACAACCAGGCATTACCGGGTCACCTTTAAAGTGACAATCAAAGAACCAAAGATCAGGGTTGATATCTAGTTCAGCAACAATTTGACCTTTACCATGCTCACCGCCGTCAGCAGTGATAGAGATAATGCGGTCCATCATTAACATGTTGTCACTTGGTAAACGACAGTTGCCTTCACCAAACATTTCACCTTGACCACAAAGGACCAATTCTTCTTTTGTATAGCTGTTTTTAGGTTCCATAACTCTTATTCATCGCTTAGAAATTGCCCCGTACTTTAGCGTACACTTGTACGCTAAACAACTCGGAGCAGTTAATTAATTGCTATTTTTCGCCTGTTTTATGACCATTTAATTAAACTGTCGCCGATAAAGGGAGATAAAACCGCGCATTGTGAAGTAAAAATCATTATAATTGCTGTGATTCTTTAACCAGTCTAAAGGAAATTTATGATCCTTTTTGTAAACTCACTGACAGTGATTGATTTTTCTTACTTGTGTAATAAACGCGGCGCAGTTGGCGAGAGCTGGATTGTGGATTTAACTCTGCATGGCCAATTAAATGATGAGTCGATGGTGCTTGATTTTGGCTTAGTTAAAAAGCAAATCAAGGGCATTATTGATAACTGTATCGACCATAAACTTGCAGTGCCTGCCAAATTAAATGGTTCACTTAAACAGCATGCTGAGCACAGCGTGCTAGATTGCCATTTTGGTGATAATTACCACCTAGCTATGAGCGCTCCAAACCAAGCATTTTGTTTAATAGATGCAGATGTTGTTGATGAAAAGTCGGTAACCGAGTTTTTAATCAAAACCATTATGCCAGAGCTGCCTAGTAACATCGAAAAGATCGAAATTAAATTATACCCAGAGCATAGCCAAAGTTTTTATTATCACTATAGCCATGGTCTTAAAAAGCACGACGGTAATTGCCAGCGTATTATTCATGGCCATCGCTCTCAAATAGGTATTAGTCTTGATGGGATGGCAATGCCGCGCTTACAAAAAGAGTGGGCAGATAAATGGGAAGACATTTATTTAGCGACTGCTGAAGATGAAATTAACAAAGCAGACCTTAAACACGTAACAGCACATGACAATGATGTGTGTTTTGCTTACACATCACAGCAGGGCTATTTTGAAATGGCGATTGATAAATCACGCTGTGACATTTTGCCTTGCGATACTACTGTAGAGTGCATTGCTGATTATTTAAGCTCTCAAGTAAAAATCCAATACCCAGAGTCAGAAGTAAAAATTACGGCTTATGAAGGTGTTGGCAAAGGGTCTATCAGTTATGCGTAAAGGACTACTGTTAGCAATATTAGCTGGGGTGTTTTCACTTTCAGCTACTGCTGTCGAATTAAAAGGACATTTAACTCAAGGTGGCTTAGTAACTGGGCAAATCGAAGGTGCTAAAAGTGTAAATTTCAATGGCGAGCCACTTAAACTATCTTCTCAAGGTGAGTTTGTATTTGGCTTTGGCCGTGATGCAGATACAAATCACAGCTTAAGTTGGACTGACAGCAAAGGTGTTAGCCACGAACAAGCAATTGTCATCACTAAGCGTGATTATAAAATTGACAAAATTACTGGTGTTGCAAAGAAGTATGTTTCGCCACCAAAAGAAGTGTCTGAGCGTATTAGCCGTGAAGCTGTGGCTGTACGTAAAGCCCGCGAAGTTAATTCGGATTTACGATACTTTTTAGACCCTGTTTATAAACCAGCTACGGGGCGGATCTCGGGTGTTTATGGTAGCCAACGTTATTTTAATGGCGAACCACGCAGACCTCATTTTGGTTTAGACATTGCCAATAAAACAGGTAGCCCAGTATATGCGCCGGTTAGCGGTACTGTGGTGTTTGCTGATGCAGACTTATATTACTCTGGTGGTACCTTAATTCTTGATCATGGCCATGGCGTTACTTCTACCTATATTCATTTAAGCAAATTAGATGTCAAAGTAGGGGATGAAATTAAGCGTGGCGATAAAATTGCGGAGATCGGCGCGACCGGACGCGTAACCGGCCCTCATTTAGACTGGCGTTTTAATTGGAAGAATGAACGCCTTGACCCTGCGCTAATGATGCAAGACACATTAGCTAATGAAAAGTAGAGACTATGACACAACAAATCGATCGTGACGCTATTATTGCAAAGCGTATTGCTGATTCAACAACATCAGTTACAAAAACAGTTTTTCCTGGCCGTACTAATCACCACAATACTTTATTTGGTGGTGACGCATTAGCTTGGATGGATGAAGTAGCATTTATTGCAGCTACACGTTTTTGTCGTAAGCCACTAGTAACGATTTCGTCTGACCGTGTAGATTTTAAAGAAGCCATTCCAGCAGGTACATTTGCAGAGCTTATCTCGAAAGTTGTGCATGTAGGTAATACCAGCCTTAAAGTTGATGTTGAAATCTTTTTAGAAAGAATGCACAAAGATGACAAACACTTAGCTATTTCTGGCAGCTTTACTTTTGTTGCGGTTGATGATAATCACAGACCAACGCCAGTTGTATGCGATAAAATGATCAACGGTTTCGAATAAAACTGTCTGAAAGTGTTAACTGAGTTAAGTACCTTCGGGTACTTAATTTTGCATCTGTAAAGAACACATCATACTATAATTTGTTATATGAATCTCTCAGCAAGAAACAATATATGAAGCTATAAATAATCAAAGGGGGAGAGTGATGCGTTTACTATTTTTATTCAGTTATATAGCTCTATTAGTGTTAGCCTTTAATCAATTCGATAATTACCTGTTTGATTTAGCGGCTGCTTTACGGGGCGTGCTGATTGTATGTAGTTTTGTCCCCGCCGTTTTTTTATTGTGGTGGAGTAAAAAGCTCTCTTTGAGTTTACTTGCTTTAAGTATTGGCTTAGTTCTATTTCATTTTAAACCTTACTCAGCTGATACAGAGGCTAACAATACTGATATCAAAATCGCGCAAATAAATTTGCAATATAGTAATCCGAATTTATCACAGATCATCAAAACCCATTTTGTAGAAGAACGAAACGATATCTTAGTGCTGTTTGAGTTTAATGATACTCAGCGCCATGTTCTTGATGAGCTAAACACTCAATATCATGTGTTTGGTTATGCCGAAGTAGAAGGGGCGCCATTTGGTATTATTGTTATTTCTAAACTGCCTATTGTGCAAAAGCAAATTAAACGCTTTGACAACCCAAAGCTTGGCTACGTAAAACTCAGCTTTTTAAACAATAACGTTATGTTAAATAGTGTGTTTTTGCATCCTCCATCACCTAGGACTCACACTTTGTGGACTCAGCGTAATAGGGTTTTGGCAGAAGTTAATGCAGAAATTAAAAATTTGAAAGGCAGTTGGCTAGTTGCTGGCGATTTTAATACAGTTCCATGGTCTCGCTACTTCATTAACACAAACAACACCTGCTTTAATAGCATGGGTTACTATGGCAGTTGGTCAGCCACTTCGTTATTAGCGAGTTTACCTTTTACAGATTTGCCAATTGATCATTGCCTTGCAAGTGACGACATAAGCATATCGCGTGTGCAAACTTTACAAGTAAAGGGTAGTGACCATAAATTACTTCAATACGAATTAACATTTGATAATCCCTGATTAATTTTAAGGTGGCTATTTTCAATTAATATTTCAACTAGCATGGTTAGTTCAAAATTATCCCATGGTTTAGCTGTGATCATGTTAGCAATATTATTCGTTAATGCATTTTTCGAAGATTCAAGTTCTGCGTAACCGGTTATTAATAGTCGAGAACAGTGTGGTTGTAGCAGTTTAATATCTTCTAAAACAGCAAAACCACTAATTGCAGGCATCAGCAGGTCACATATGACCAGGCTGATAGGGTTTTGCTGCGCAAACTCGATTGCTGATAAAGGATCGCTAAAACAAACAACATGGTTATTTGTACCTAACAGTCGTTTTAGCGATCGTAAAATAGCTTCATCATCATCAATGATTACGATGGTTTTTTTCATGAATGTGCTCCAAATAAGTGCTTTAAATCATAGAGCATATGTTTAAAGTTTCGTTTATGAGGAAAGAGCCAAAATGCTTTGTTTGAATACATTAAGGCTTTTGAATAATGCCCAAGCTCACGATAAAACTCGCCATAGCATTCACTTAATCGCGCCTTAATTTTTTTAAGCTCATTGTTTGATACAACAGATTGGTTACGATTTATAATTTCGACCATGGCCGCTAAACGGTTCTCTCTGTTTGCTGTAATAGAATTGGCGCGCATTAAATAGTGCATTGCACACAGAGTTGAGTAGGCGACATCACCGCGTTTAGCTATTTTTAACCAGCAATCTAAATCGGTAGCGCTACTTAATTTATTGTCAAAACCACCCACATCAACAATGGCTGAACGTTTAACCATTACTGATGATGTACCAACAATATTGGTAGTGATCATTTGGCTGATTGGGTTTTCAAGTAATTGGAAATCTTTACTTTCTTTATTGCATTTAAACTCAGGCCAATAGTCGAAACATCCAATTATGTCATCATTCTGTTCATTAAAATGCATATAGTCTGTGAAGCTTAAAACACATTCTGGATGTTTAAGATGGAATGCAAGTTGGCTAGTAAGCTTATCTGCAGACCAATAATCATCGGCATCTAAAAAAGCAAGGTAGTCTGAGTTTGCTTGTGTAATTGCAAGGTTTCTTGCAGCAACAACACCTTTACGTTGTTGACAAAAAATCCGTATTTCATTTTTTTCAGCAGCAAGTTGTTGTAGGTAGTCGATACTGCCATCAGTAGAGCCATCATCGACAATAATGATCTCGAACTGCACATTTTTTTGCTGATAAATGCTGTTAATACAAGTATCTAAATACTGTAAGCAGTTGTAGTTTGGAATGATAATACTGACTTGGCTGTTCATAATATGCTCCAAAAGCATTTCTTCACGTAGTAAAGGATACGCAATTTAGACGCCAGCTTTAAATCCGTATTTTCTGTTAAATTACTCAGCCTTTTCTCTTTGTGCGTTGCATTTTGCAAATGCAACGCATGTTTTTATCTCATTTCGGGAATTTAGCGGCTTTTTTGTCGGGTATGGAACTTGCCATAGCTCTTATAACCGTTTTTATAGGAGCGTTTTTTTATGAAGCACATTGCTATATTAGTCCCAAGCTTTCCGATTGCATCAGAAACCTTTGTGGTAACAGAAATAAAAGCGCTGTTAAACGCAGGGCACAAGGTGACGGTGCTCACCTTCGAAAAAACCAGTGTGTTGATTAACTTAACCAGCGCTATTGAAGTGAAAAAAATCACTAAACCGGCGTTTAAATTAATACTGCCTTCAATGCTAAATATTTATAAGTTAGCAAAAGCTGCTCACACTGCAGCTCAATTTAAATCAATTTCAACCCAATCATTACTTGCGTACGGTTATCAAATTGCACGATATATAAAAGCGGCGAAGATTGATCATCTACATTGTCATTTTATGCATGGGCCACTTGCTTATGGCATAGTCGCCGCAAAGCTGGCTGATATAACTGTGTCGTCGATAGGTCATGGCCATGATGTTTATGTAAACAACGCCGATTTAAAACCAAAACTAGCGCTTTGCGATTTTTCGATTGCGGTATGTGAAGAAATGGCAATGCAATTTAAACGCTTCTCAAAGAGCAATGTTAAATTACTTCATTGTGGTATTGATACCAGCCAATTTAAATATGTGCCTTCATCACTCAATGAGTCTGTGCGTTTAATTTTTATAGGTCGTCTTGTTGAAAAGAAAGGGCTGCAATTTCTTTTACCCGCACTCAAACACATTCCTAAAGAGTTCGGTATAACGCTCGACATTGTGGGCGACGGCCCAATGCTTAACGATTTAATGTACATGGCAGAAGAACTGGGGGTCCGCAAATCTATACGATTTTTAGGCGAAAAACCCCATGATTGGGTTAGCTCAAACCTGATTTATTACTCAGCACTTATTGCCCCATTTTGTGTTGCAGAAAATGGCGACCGTGATACGGGCCCGTTGGTCTTAAAAGAAGCCATGGCCTGTGGCCTGCCTGTATTAACAACTACTTTGATGGGGGCAAACGAAATTGTAACCCCAAACGTGGGTATGAAGTGTATGCCCGGCAGTATCTCTGGGCTCAGTAAAATGCTGTATAAATTCCATCAGCTTTCTCCTCATAAACGCTATTTACTTGGTCAAAATGCGAAGCAACACGTTAACGAGCATTACAACGCCGTTAAACAAGCAGAGCAACTTTCCAAATGGGTTGAATCTTTATAGGGAGGTTTTATGAGTAACTTAAAACAAATTGGCTATTTTGCTTTAGCTATCCTTGCAGTTAAAGGGTTCGGCTTTATTTTGTTACCCATAACCACGCGCTTTTTAGAAAAAAGTGAGTTTGGAGAACTTAATTTCTTAGTCACTATGTCGGCGTTATGTTCTCTGATTGTTTCACTTGGCTTGCCAGAGCTATTGCTCAAACAACAGTACTCCTCTTTTCGTGAGAAAATGGCGTTATTTAGAGATTCGTTAGTATTAACAATCGGATTTAGTGCGGTATTTTTAATTGGGTGTTTTTTATTTGCCGAACAAATAATTTCCCTATTACCTGCGCAAATTAGTGTGCTTGATTTTAGGTTGCTCGTTGTTAATTTGTGTTTTGCATCAGTACTTTCGATCCCTTATACCTATTATCGTTTGTTTGGCTATGCGCAAAAATATTGTTTCTATAGTATTGCTCACGCAGTCATGCAAACCTGCTTAACTATCACGTTACTCGTTCTGGGCTTTAACGTGACAGGTGTGATGGCTTCAGGCGTTGCCTGTACGTTCATTATTATGTGTTTAACTCTGAATGATATGAGTTCGGCGCTAAAAGTTAGCTACTCACGCTTTAGCTGGCGAATCAAAAAATCGCAAACGATTTTTTTAACCTCTATCATCGCTTCAGGCCTTTTTGTTTATGCCGGAAATGGTGCAGAGAACTGGTTTATTGTTGCCCAGTTTAATGAAAGTGTCTTGGCAAGCTATTACGTTGCTGCGCAATTTGCCATTATTACATCCTTCACCTTTGAGCCAATACGTCTTTGGTGGTTTGCTAAACGATTTAGTTTAATTAAAGAAAATAAAAGCCTATATCAACGTTATGCAATTACCTCTTTAAATGCCGGGTTAGCGATGTGTATTTTAATGAGCTTGCTTGCCCCAATCGCGCTTAATTCGGTTTTACCATCAGACTATCATGGAAAAGATAGTTGGCTGACTTTATTAATAATAGTGGTCGCTATTCGCCATCACAGCGATATTGTTAATATTGGCTGCTACATGCACAAAAACGGTGTGTTTGTATCAATAATAAACTTTTTAACAGCTCTTCTTGGGCTGAGCTTATTGCATTTTTTAGTCCCAAACCAAGGTGTAGAAGGGGCAATCCTCGCACTAATCATAATGCAAAGCTTCAAATTGGTTTGTTTATATTCAGTTAGTCAGTACTTCGAACCTCTAAAGTTAAATTTTGCGGCATTAATTCCGAGCTGGTTAGCATTGGGGTCTATGGTTCTTATTACACTACAGTTTAACGAACTAATTTTTGCTAAATGGGTTGTTTGCTTTTGCTATTTTGTCTGCCTTTCATTTCAATATAAAACCTTGCTTATGCAGGTTATGAAAAGTCTAGTTAAGGGGCATCAATATGCTCAATTACTATAAACAAAATCAACTATTCATTAATGGCATTTTGGTCACTTTACTTGTCGTTGCGACTTACGCATTGCTAGGTCCCATTGCCGTATTTGCCTTATTATTATTACCTTTTGCGGCTTTTACGGCAGTGAAGGTAAGCGTTGCGTTTATCATTTTGTTTATATTGTTTAGCTACTTTAGATTGCACGAAGCATTTCCGTTTTTGATGCCGTTCAAAATTCCAAAGTTACTCGCGTTGGCCTCTTTATTAGGGATTGTTTGGCATCTATTTATCTCGCAAAAATTAAAACCGCACTGGCATACCAATCATCTAATCTTTTTCATTTGGTTTGTGTGGCTCACTGTTTGTGTTTTTAGTGCCTCAAATCGTGGCTTAGCGATGGAATATTGGTCTGGTGTACTCACAAAAGTACTGATTATGGTATTTGCAATATCCTGGTGGATGACCACGTTAAAGCATTTTAATGTGGTACGAATTGGCATCATGATCTCAGGAGCCGCTATTGCCTTGGTTGCCCTTAGTAACAAAATGAATGGTATTGGTCTAGTTGAAGGAACCCGCGTCACAATTTCTCGTGAGCTGCGTTCACAGCTAGGTGACCCAAACGATTTATCGCTGGTAATGATGTTCCCTGTGTCTTTTTTAGCAGCCGAAGTGTTTGATTCAAATGCGCATAAACTAAGACGTATCATCGCCTTTATCTGTTTGATCACGGCAATTAGTGGCGTAGTTGCGACGCAAAGTCGAGGTGGTTTACTCGGCATTGCTGCTGTTCTTAGTTTTTTCATTTATCAAAAAGTTAAAAACCCAATTGTTGTTGGCTGTATTGGTGCGGTAGGCATGTTAGCCATGGTTGCATTTGCGGGTATCGCAGACAGGCAAAGTGGTGGCTCACACGAAGGGGGAGTAGATGAATCAGCCATGGGCCGTATTTATGCGTGGCAAGCTGCCATCAATATGGCGATATACAATCCATTGACCGGCGTCGGGGTTAATAATTTTGTTGTTAATTACTATTTTTATAGCCCGCATTGGGATGGCAAGAATCATGCAGTACACAGTACATGGTTTCAAGTATTAGGTGAAACAGGCCTTGTTGGCATATGTATTTTTGTCTTAGTAATTGCCTGTATTTACCGTAGCTTAAACCGTGTGTTTTTAATGAATAAGCAAATTAAAGACGAACAAATTGATGTAAATGCTAAAGCGCTAAAAGGCGGTTTAATTGGCTTTATGGTATCAGGAACCTTTTTAACTCAAGCATTTACATGGCCTATTTATATCATTCTTGCTTTAACCATTGCGTTAGAAAAGCTTGTAATTGATAAACAAAGGGAGACCTCACATGAGTGAACAAATTAAACACTGGCTTAAATCAAGCGACAGTGCAATTGCAAAATCGCTTTTTCAAATTGCCAAATCGATTCGCAATCCGCAAATGTGGGTGATCCCAGGCATTCATTCACTGTTATATAAATTACATTTAGTTATAAAAACATTGCTGAGTGAAATTGGACGAATTTTTTACTATACGCCCTTGTTTAAAAGCCAAATTAGCGGTTCAAAAGCTAATTTATACCTGTATTCAGGGATGCCTCAAATATTAGGAAAACTTGAAATAAGTTGTAATGACAATACCCGAATTAGCGGTATCAGCACATTTTGTGGGCGTAGTCATGGTCATTACACACCCAAACTGATAATTGGCAGTAATGTGGATATAGGTTGGCAAAATGCCTTTTCAGTTGGCCGTAAAATTGTACTTGAAGATGATGTGCGTTTAGCGGGAAGGGTATTTTTAGCTGGGTTTCCAGGGCATCCATTAAACTCTGCAAGACGAGCAATAGGTGAGCCTGATGACGAGTCACAAATAGGCGATATCATCATTAAACAGGGCGCCTGGATTGGTACAGGTGCGACTGTACTTGCCGGTGTCACAATTGGTGAAGGGGCAATCGTTGCTGCAAGTGCGGTCGTAACCAAAGATGTACCAGCAAATACCATCGTGGCCGGTAATCCAGCAAAAGTAGTTAAACAGCTGGAGGACTGATTATGAAATTCATTGTATTTGGTGAAGATTGGCAAAGCCACCCAAGCAGTACTCAGCATTTGTTCAAACAACTGGCACAACAGCACTCCGTTATTTGGATTAACTCGATAGGTATGCGTAAACCAACATTGCGTTTAGTTGATGTAAAGCGGGTCTTCAATAAATTAAAAAGCCTTTTATTATCAACAAAGAAAACGAAAAACAATCGAACAGCAAACAAAATAAACGATGACAATTTCACTGCACACACATTAGCGGTTTTACCTTGGCACGATAACGTTTTAGTAAGGTTATTTAATAAATGGGTTTTTCAACGGAAAAATTTTATAGACGATGAGCCAATTGTTTATTGGCTAAGTGTGCCAACAGCAATCAGTTTAATTGCGCCGCGCGAGCAGGATAAAGTGGTGTATTATTGTGGCGATGATTTCGCAGCTCTTGCAGGCGTTGATCATAAAATGGTTGCGCCGTTTGAACATGAGCTTATTGAAAAAGCAGACACTATTTATGTTGTCAGTGAGCGTCTTGCCAACAAAATGCCAAAGCACAAAGTAAAAATGCTCTCACATGGTGTCGATTTAGCGCTTTTTACTACGCAAACCGCGAAAGCCTCTGAACTTGAGCATATAAGTAAACCTATCATTGGCTTTTATGGTTCTCTCAATGCCTGGTTAGATAAAGCCTTATTATTAAAGCTCGCTAAAGAGAGGCCAGACTATCAAATAGTGCTAATTGGCCATCTAGTAGAGGATTTCCAACAGCTTCTAAAACGTCAGAATGTAACGCACATAGAGGCTGTTGATCATCAGCGTCTAGCCTCATTTTCGCAGCATTGGCAGGTATCCATCTTACCGTTTGTTGATAACGATCAGATCAGAGCATGTGATCCTCTTAAATTAAAAGAATACATAGCGACGGGCACACCCATCGTAACCACACGTTTTGCTGCGGTTGACCCATACCAAGAAACGATCTTAATCGCTGACAACCATCAGGGCTTTATTGAGCGCGTTGATTATGCTGTGAGCTTAAGTAAATCTGATTTCTTAAATTGGCGCGCAAACCAGTCATTGCTTGCACATAACCATAGTTGGCAAGCAAAAGCCTCATTAGTCTGCAAGCAACTTAGATTTTGCTGATTAAACTATTCAACCCAAAAGCTGCATCTTGTATCGCTTCATCATGCAGCTTTTTTCATTTTGGCTCACTAACTGCAATTTACTAATTAGCTAAGAAAATCTCGGTCAATTTTTATCAATTTGCGAATTAACACAGAGTAATTTCGCAAAATGCAAAGCAAAAGGTAAAACATGTTAGTAAAAGAGCAGATCAAACGGTTAATTTATTTAGGGCTTTATGCGCTATACACGCGTATTAAGCTCTTTATCATTCCGTTTTGCATTATTCCAATTGTCGTTATCGCACTTGGATTATCAGCTCAAAAGCAATATACCAATCACGCAACGATTTTGATTGAAGAGTCAGCGTTACTGAATCCTTATTTAGATGATCTTTCTTTCTCATTTCAGCTTTCTGATCGTATGGCTGCACTGCGTACATTAGTTATTAGTCGCAAAGTACTTATCGCGGTTGCTAAAGAAACTCAATTAATCGCAGAAGATGCTAGCCCCAAACAAGTAGAAGAAATTCATCAGCAACTCTCAAAAGCCTTATCGCTTTCTTTAATTGGCGATGAACTGGTACGTATTAACTTTATTTGGCATGACCAAACACAAATGAAGCCTGTGCTAGAAAAGGTCGTAGAAAAATTTATCGAACGCTTACTTGCCCCAACGAAGGCATCACTGGATACCTCTGAGCAGTTTTTCTTTAAACAACTTGATAGCTTGCGAGAAGAACTTGAGCTTTCAGAAGAAGCATTAGCTGTCTTTAAAACACAAAATAGCAATACCTTACCTGATGTATTACACAGTAATCGTCAAACCTTTGATAATTTACTAAGCGAGAAACAACAAAAGCTGATTGCTCTTTCAGGTGCCAAAGCAAAGCTAAATGCACTGGTGAGCAAGGTTGGTCAAGCAAACCCAATTTTAGGCAATTTAGAAGAAAAAATAGTCCGTACTGAATCTGAGTTAAGTCTTTTACGCACACGCTACACCGAAAAACACAGCAAAATCATAGAGAAGAAGCGCACTCTCGCAAATTTAAAAAACCGTCAACAGGCGTTATTAGAATCAAGCGAAAAGCTCGATACCACAAACCTCGATCAGTTATGGCAAATGGTAAACACCTTACCATCTGGTGATGGCAAAGAGAGTAGTGTTTTGGTCTCTCAATTACTTGCCCTAGAAGAAGCCCGCAATAATTTACTTCAGCAAGAGCAAGAGTTTGCGATGTTAGAAGAGCAGGTAAAACTTGTAAGTGAACGTTTGTTAGTAACCAGCGATGTTGAAAAACAGTTACGCAAATTAGAGCGCGATTACGAAGTTAAGCAATCACTTTATAAAGACATGCTTAGCCGTTATGAAATGGCGAAAGTAACAGGCAAGTTAGTTAAATACGAAGGTCCAGATAAAGTAAAAACCATAGAACGAGCTTACAGCCCGACTCAACCAATCAATACCTCTATGGTGATGACTGTCATTGTGGGTCTCATTCTTGGTATTTTCACAGGTGGTGCAAGTGTATTTGTTGCAGCGCTTTGTGATAGCCACCTCAAAGATATTAAAACCATTGAAAAACTTACCAGCGCACAGGTGGTAACAGTACTTCCTATCGTCAATGCCGAGACTAACTTCGGTAACATTGAAGGAGATAAATCATGAATGTCATGCACTTAGTTCAACACCTGCAAGTAGGTGGCCTTGAAAAAATGGCAATTACACTTCTCAAAAATAGTCAATTTAGCCGCTCTAGCATCATTGTTTCGCTCGAAGGAGACAGACAGTCTGCTTTTGAACAGTGGCCCGAATTAGAAGAATTTAGCCATCGTGTTATTTGCTTAAATAAAAAGCCCGGTATCAGCTTTTCTGTTATCGCAAAGATTAAGTCTTTAGTTAAAGAGCACGATATCGATATCATCCATAGCCATCATGTTGGCCCAGTTATTTATGCGGGCTTAGCGTGCGCATTGTCGGGTGATTCAGTTCGCCACATATCAACCATTCATGACGCTTGGTATTTGAACAATGTTAAGCAATGCACATTTACAAAGTTACTTGATTCGATGACGAACATTTATTGGGTCGCAGATGCGCGAATAGTTGCCGATGAATTTAGAGCCAAAACAGCCATTATCCCAGAACGAACCATTTTAAATGGCATTGATTGCGATAGCTTTATAGCAATCTCGCAAGACACGGCAAGAGATCAGCTTAACTTACCAAAAAAGATAAAACTGGTTGGCTGTGCGGCACGCTTAATAGATGGCAAAGGGCACAAAGATCTTATTCACGCTTTGCATTACTTACCTCAAAACTATCATATGGTATTTGCAGGAGATGGCGACCAGAAAGTGGGGTTAATGAATTTAGTGCGTAATTTAGGGCTAAACGAGCGTGTTCATTTTCTTGGTAATGTTCACGATATGCGCGCATTTTATTCAAGTATCGATGTTATGTGTTTGTACTCACAACGTGAAGGCTTACCACTGTCAATTATTGAAGCCATGGCTTGTGGTATTCCCGTAGTTGCATCCGATGTTGGCGGAATTAATGAAGTGCTCACTGCTAACGAAGGAGAGCTTGTCTCTCCTAAAGAATTTAGCCAGCTTGCCCCAGCAATTTTAAGAGCAAGCAAACTACCGCATGGTTTATGTATTCGTCATCACGCTATTGCTGTTGCTGATGCAAGAACCATGAGCAGTAAATACGATAGTTTATATTCTGCTTTAGCAGTGTAGGAGCCAATCATGACTATTTTAACGACCTTATTTGTCATTTTACTGTGTGTTGCGCTGTATCATCACATTGGTTATCCGTTATTACTTAAGTGCGTTAGCACAAAAAAAGTAAAACCGGTTAAACCTGCACAATACGATGAAAATACACTCCCTAACATTGCTATCTTGATGTGCGCTTATAATGAACAAGCCCATATAGCAGAAAAGCTACATAACTTAGCGTCACTGGTTTATGACACGAACCATTACACTATTCATGTATATTTTGATGGCTGCACCGATAAAAGTTATCAACAAGCCCTTAAAGCTCAAAAGGTTTTACATAAACAAGGTGTAAAGTGTTTCTTTCATTTTCGTGATGAAAACCAAGGCAAAGTTCAAGGATTAAACACCTTAATGGGCGTAGCCAAATACCATAACGACATTTTGCTTTTCACCGATGTCAGTGCATTACTCAGCATAGATGCATTAGACAAAGTAGCCCAGCAGTTTAGTGATCCTAAGGTCGCTATTTCGACCGGTGTTTACACCTTAGATGAAAATGC
Source organism: Pseudoalteromonas sp. S4492 (assembly GCF_005886115.1). Lineage (NCBI taxonomy): Bacteria > Pseudomonadati > Pseudomonadota > Gammaproteobacteria > Alteromonadales > Pseudoalteromonadaceae > Pseudoalteromonas > Pseudoalteromonas sp. S4492. Next base: position 20,788 of record NZ_PNCP01000050.1, on the reverse strand, counting down.
CCCTGATGCGCAAAAAGCTTATTGGCAGTATCAGAATAAGGTTAAAAAATCAGAGTCAAACCTTGGTGCCGTGATTGGCGTACCCGGAGCGATGTTCGCCATGCGTGCTGAATACGCGTGTGAATTAGAGAAAAACACCATCAACGACGACTTCGTGCTATCAATGAAAGCGTTAAGCAAAGGGGGTAAAGCCATTGTTGATGAAGAGGTGGTCATTTACGAACGTGAATGCGACGAACAAAGCGAAGATTATAAACGAAGAGTACGTGTTGGCGCTGGTAACTGGCAACAGATCAAAGCACTGCTTTTATTACTTAATCCGCGCTTAGGCTGGACGTGTCTAAATTTCTTTTCGCATAAAGTCCTTCGTGGAGTGATGCCAGTTATTTTAGCGGGTATTTATGCCTGTGTCTTTTTAGAAGCCCTCGTGTCGCAGTCGTTGTGGTCTGAACTTATCGCAGCAGCAATTTTATCACTTCATATCGTGCAAGCGATTAAAACGCTATTCGAGATTAAAAAACGTATTCCTATCGTCGATAAAGTGAATTACATCTTAAATAGCTACTTTTTAGCACTTTGGGGGATCATCCGTTACGAGCAAGGTTATTTTAATAACCCATGGCAACGGGTGAAAACGGCAAGTAAAAAACCAACAAAATCGGTTATTAAAATCATTAAGCGAAGCTTAGATATTACAGGTGCCTTATTTGCGCTAAGTCTTGTTTGGCCTGTGTGTTTATTCGCCGCATTGGCAATAAAGCTAACCTCAAAAGGGCCAATCATCTTTAAGCAACTTAGGGTAGGTGAAAGCTCTGATGACTTTGTTGAGCTATTTTATGTTTATAAGTTTCGCTCTATGGTAGTTGATGCGGAGTCACGTTCAGGCGCTGTGTGGGCCAGTAAAGATGACCCAAGAATAACAGCGGTCGGGCGTTTCATGCGTAAAACCCGGATTGATGAGCTCCCACAGTTAATTAACGTACTTAAAGGTGAGATGTCATTAATTGGGCCACGCCCTGAGCGCCCCGTATTCTACGGTAAACTTGAAAAAGATATCCCTTACTTTTGCCAGCGTACTTATGGCGTTAAACCAGGTATTTCTGGCCTTGCGCAGGTGATGAATGGCTATGACGAAACGATTGATGATGCACGCAGTAAAATTGGCTGGGATTACGCTTACTCACTCAGTATGTCGTCACCACGAGCTTGGGCAAAACTAGAGTTTTCAATTGTGCTTAAAACATTACAGGTCGTTTTTACCGGAAAAGGCCAATAACTAACTAGCTTTTTGCAATATCAATTAAGCAAATCACGTTGCATAATGCAAATTAACAGTAAAAAGTTAATTGCATTATGCATCGCCTCAACATTTAACTATTAAATATCAATGCTTTATAAACTGGCATTCTAGTTGTACTAGTTACTATGACTAACCCATTATACAAAGGTGCAGATCATGGCTAACAACACTACATTCTCAAACGAAACCAAACTAATTTCACTACCAACTGATTTCTCTGGTCTTGCCGTTGATGGCTTTAAAGACCAATTTGAAGAAGTTGCACACGGCAAACAACAAAGTGTGGTTCTTGATTTTACCTCGACGACGTTCATTGATTCATCTGGCATCGGTGCCATGGTGTTTTTATATAAACGTATCGAGAAAAAAGGGCAAAAACTATCACTGCTTAATGTGTCTGGGCAACCGCATAAGTTAATGAGCCTATTAAGGGTTGATAAAACGATTCCATTTATCGAACAAGCTGATATCGCGTGAGGTGATTTATGAAGCACATACTATTTACAGTCATTTTGCTCACGCTTGGTGGATGTGCTTCTTGGCCTGATGAAGGGCAAGGAGGCTGGGCTGAAAAATATCAAAATTACCCGCTAACTGATGAGCAACACGAGATGATTTACGACACGCAAGAAACGGTCGTATTGAGTGAATTTCAACATCATGTTTTAAAGTTAGATCTATTAAAAGCACAAGGTATTAAGCAGTGTATGCCTGCCCAATTACTTAAAGCGCAAATTTACGAAAACCGTATTAGACGCCTTATAGCTGCGCAAATGTGGTCTGATGCTGAGCATGACTTATTGATTCATTATCATGGCTTAAATCAGCTTGCTAAGCACTTTGAGACCGTCAACGCAATGAGCCAATGTGCAGGAGGAACACAATCTGAGACAACCATGACGGCGTCGTTAAAAGATCAAATCAGCGAGCTTTTAAACAGTGATAATCAGTTTTCGCTAAACGATTTTCAGGTTACTCCGAAATACTTAACACGTTTAGCACAAGCGGCTGACTTAATTAAACAAGTTGATGAAGTGGACTTACTGCTTGTTGGTCATGCAGATATAAGTGGTCAGCAACAAAACAACTACGAGTTAGCACTTAAACGTGCAGAAACAGTGAAACACTGGCTTGGCATTTATGGGGTGAATCCAGCAACCATCACCACCTTAACGCAAGGTAGTTTAACGCCATACAGTGATGAACCTGACTCACGATCAAAACGCCATTCTGATAGACGTGTTGAAGCGATTATTATCGACATGAATGAAGAAAAAAGCACGAAACAAAGCCATGCATTATCCAGCTGGACCAAAATCCTAAATGGTCCTAAGGAGCAATAACATGAAACAGTTAATCTTACTTTGCTTACTGATTTTCGCCTTACCGACTTTCGCCGAAGAAATAGAAGTAGGTAATAAACTTTACTTATATTTACCAGGTGAAGCTGAATTTAGCGAACCGTTTGAAGTTGATAAAGAAGGCACAATTACCTTACCTGAGCTAGGTCGTTTTAAAGTAGCAGGCTTACAGCTTGATGATGTGCAAAGCCAACTACGCACAGCATTAAGTGAAATGTATGTGGCGATGGATGACTTTTACGTTGAAATTCACTCTCGTGATATTTTCATTAATGTAATGGGCTATGTGAACGATCCATCGCAAGTGAGCATCCCTAAAGATGGCAATATTCAAATGGTAATTGCGCGAGCAGGTGGATTAAAACCAGGCGCTCAGCTTGACCGTTTACAAATTCGCCGTGCCGGCGAGATGATTGAGTTTAACTATAAAGCCTACCTAGACTCAGGCAACATTGATTTGCTTCCTACACTTCAAAGTGCAGACACGGTATTTGTCCCTGTGTCGCCATTATTAGGAAACGTGCAAATCGACTTTGATGCACAAACGTTAAGTGCATCCGGTGACGCAAGTGATAACAGTGCTATCACATTGCTTGGCGAAGTACACAATCCGGGCAGCTTTTCATTTAAAGAAAACATGAGTGTACTTGATGCTCTGATGCGTGCCGAAGGGGTAACACGCTATGCAGATGTGACGAAAATTCGCGTTATTGTCGATAAGACACCGGTTGTATTTGATTTAAAAGCTTATTTAGATAAACCCAATAACGATACCATGCCACAGCTTAAAGCAGGCTCAACCATCTATGTGCCAATTATGGTTGATGATGTAAATACCACATCAAGAACTGTCTATATCATGGGTGAAGTACAAAAGCCTGGCGCTTATGAAGCAGCAGATAACACCAGCTTCTTAGACATACTTGCCAATGCAGGTGGGCCAACTCGCTTTGCCGAAACGCGTCAAATAAAAATCTTAACGCCAGCCGGCGAAAGCATCCTGTTTGACCTGCAAGGCTACAGTGAAGGGCTCATTGCTGTAAAAGTACCAAATCTAAATCCAGGCGATGTGATTTTTGTACCAGAAAAAACTGATCAAAATGAAAAAAGCTGGTTAAAAGTTCCTCCTAAGCGTGCCATTAAAATTATCGGCGCCATTTTATCGCCGGGTCGTTATGAGTGGAGCCCTGAAATGGACTTTACAGATTTACTGGCTCATGCCGGCGGTCCAACCAAAGGGGCAAACATCAATGACATTAAAATTGTTAGAAACGGCGAAATCACGAAACGTTTTGATTTAGAGCAATACACGATTAATGATTCAGGTAAATATGCTTTACCTAATTTATTGGCTGGCGACACCATTATTGTTGAAGAGTTACCGGTTGACCCTGCAGACAATAAATCACAATGGATCCGTCAAGAATCAAGCAAATCAATTTATATTATGGGGCAGGTGGGCTCACCAGGTCGCTATGCATTTAACACGAATATGCACTTTATCGACATTTTAGCCGCCGCTGATGGCCCTACAGATAACGCTGATTTACGTAATATTCGTATTACACATCGCAATGATAACACCGCAAGAGTTAGCAAGTTAAACCTTGCACTGTATTTTGAAACCGGTGATGAAACCTTATTCCCGCATGTGTTACCGGGCGATACCATCTACATTCCAGAAAAAGATAAAGACTGGCTACGTACACCGAAAGAGCAAGTAGTTCGTATTATGGGTGCGGTTGAAAAGCCAGGTCGTTACAGCTTTGATGACACCATGACAGTACTTGATGTACTTGCAGAAGCGGGCGGTCCATCGAGCTCAGCGCTTATCGACAAAATTGTGGTGGTCAATCACTCATGCTGTAAAGAGCAGTCCCGTGTGTTTGATTTAGAAGAGTTCGTAAAGAACCCTAACTCTGCGTATATCCCGGTGTTACGTGCTGGCGATACCCTTTATGTACCAGATAAAGGACAAGATTTAATGAGTCAGTTTAAATCAAACTTCTTAGATTTTATTACTGTCGTTGCTTTAGTGGTGGGCTTATGAAACTAATACCAGCGCAATACCAAGAACTTGAAGCCGTGTGTAACGAGATAGATAACACTAAAGCGCGTTGTATCTGCTTTATCTCATTAACGGGGAATGAAGGGTCTACATCGCTATGTGCCAGTGTAGCTAAACGTTTAAGTTTACAGGCGGCCAAAGTTTTAATCATCGATTTAAACCCGCTCAATCCGTTTAAATTTGAACAACCAGACACAGTTGAATCATGGTGCTTTAGTGATATCTCATGTCAGCTTAATATCATTAATACTGAGCAAGTTGATTTACTGACTATGCAACACTTAAGAGAGCTTGAATCAGTTAAAAGTAAAAATGTGCTGAATGACGCCATTGAACGGATAAAACAAGAGTACGACTATATTTTTTTAGATATGAGCCCGGCGTTAAAATGTAATCGCGGTAATGTACCACTGCATGCTTTAAGCCTATGTACGGATCTCACATTTTTAACGGTATCGCTTGGCTATAACGATGAAGAAGCCTTGTGTCATGGGATGGCGAATTTAGAACATGCTGGTGTAACTAAGATAAAAATAGTTGTTGCCCAGCATCAATTTGCACCTTTAGGTAGCCGTATCGTCAGAACTCTTAAAGCATTTCAGCCAAAATGGCCTAAACTGACAGAGTATCTATTAAACAAAGTTATTAAACAGCGTTGGTTATTTTTACCCTACTGAGACTCTGAATGGACTGCTTATATCAAAAGACTTTTAATTTAGATTGGCCTACGGTCAGCGAAATTCGCCATATTTTAAAGCATGTTTTAACGGCGATCAGTGTTAAAAATCAAGATATTGATGCAGCAGGGTTAGTCGCTACCGAATACCTCACTAATCTGTTACGCCATAGTGATGAAACGGCTAGGTTTGTGCAGTTTTCTATGCATAAACTTGCAGACAAACAACTATTGATTGAATTTAAAGACAGCATGCCAAGCTATGACTTATTTAATCAACAACCTAATCAGTGGCAAATAGATAGTGGCGAGTTAGTTGAAGGGGGCATGGGGGTGGCGCTTATAAAGCACTACTTTCCTAATGCCAGCTATAAAACTGTCGATCAGCAAAACATATTTTCATTTTGTTTAACCAATATAGATAAACGACCCACACTCATCTACATTGACGATGATAAAGCCCAGCTAGCCTTGCTTAATGCCTATTTGTCTGAACATTTTCAGGTGATTTGCTGTGAAGACAGTGAGTCAGGCTGGCAAGAAATTCTTACCTCTGGCGCTACTATTTTGCTGCTTGATCATAAACTCAAAAATGGTACCAGTGAGCCAATACTGAAAAAGCTAAATCAATCTAATCTTAAAACAAATTTATCTGTGGTGATGCTAACAGGTGATGACAGTGAAGAGCTAATAAAGCGCATAAACCTATTGGGGGTTGATGATTATTTAGTAAAACCAGTTAGCAAAACACGCTTACTGCAAAGCATTGAGCGCATTGTGCATCGTTTTTCAGCACTAAAGTATTTAATTAATGAAGAACGCATGCAAACCAAACAAAAAATAGGCGAGTTTAATGCGTATAATTTTGGCTCAATCATCAGTCAAAATGGCGGGGATTTTTGTATGTATCCCCACCAGCAGCAAACCCCCGTTATTATCGGCGATATGATGGGACACGGTATAACAGCCCTCAAAGAAAGTTTTGCTATAAAAGGATTTTTAAGTGGCTGTTTAGCGACACAAATTCCATTAACCGATGTTTTAAAGACACTGAATCTGGCACTTTATGAACAGCGGCTCTGTAAAAACAGCCTAGTAACATTATTAATTGGCTTTATCGAAAATAACACGCTTCATTGGTTTAACGCAGGTCACCCAGCCCCTTGCGTGATAACAACACAAGGAAAGCTGCTTCAACTTAGCGGAACTGATCCTTTGTTAGGCCTTTCTGACGACCATCAATACCAGCATTACCGCTATGACTTAAGTGATGTTGCGCAGATTTTATTATTTACCGATGGCTGGCTTGATAATCAGAAGATGAGTGAGGTTGACCAAATCATTGCTAAATTAACGCATGATAACTTACACAGTGAGGAGTTTGCCTATGCTCTTTGGCAAGCAAGCCAAGTAAAACTATCGGCTGAAATAGACGATGCCTCATTAATTGTGATCAATAAACACTAAAGTTTGAGTTTACAAACCCACTGAATACACACTAAGCTACTAGTAAGGATCTGTTAAATAATCACTTTATCTCAGCATAAAACGATAATAAAGGAAGTCAGTAATGCCACCTAAAATACTCATTGTTGAAGATACAGAATCGCTTGCGCTGATGTACCAATCATATTTGATCCCAACAGGGGTTGAAACTCGCATTGCCTACAATGGTGAGCAAGCTATGTGCGCACTAAACGAGTTTGAACCTGACTTAGTGATTTTAGATGTTATGCTGCCTGATATGAATGGGCTTGATATTTTATCGTCTTTAGACCCAGATACGGCACCACAAGTGATTGTTTTAACAGGGCATGCAACCAAAGAAATGGCCATTAAAGCGATTAAACTAGGTGCCAGTGACTTTTTAGAAAAACCGATCGAAGCAGATCGTTTTCGCATCACAGTAAACAACGCATTAAAGCTCAAAGATTTAAAACAAACAGTTAAAAGCTATCAAACAACCTACGAAAACGGTAAATATTACGACCTGATCGGCAGTTCATCCGAAATGCAATCTGTTTACCAAATCATAAAATCAGCATCGGCCAGTAAAGCCACTGTGTTTATTACTGGTGAAAGTGGAACGGGTAAAGAGCTGTGCGCCCGTGCGGTACATTTAGCGTCACCGCGCGCTAACAAACCGTTTGTAGCCCTTAACTGTGCAGCCATCCCAAAAGATTTAATCGAAAGTGAAATATTCGGCCACTTAAAAGGGGCGTTTACTGGTGCTATTGCTAATCGTGAAGGGGCTGCTGGCCAAGCTGATGGCGGGACTTTGTTTTTAGATGAACTATGTGAAATGGACATCAACTTACAAAGTAAGCTACTGCGCTTTATTCAAACTGGTTGTTACCAACAAGTGGGAAGCGAAAAAGAAGTCAAAGTAGATGTACGCTTTGTGTGTGCGACTAATCGAGACCCATTACTTGAAGTGCAAGAAGGGCGTTTCCGTGAAGACTTGTATTACCGTTTACATGTTATTCCAATTGCTTTACCGCCATTAAAACAACGTGGTAAAGATGTTATTGAAATAGCGGACGCATTATTCAAAAAAATAAGTAAAGAAGAAGGGCGTTCATATAAAGGCATGTCTGAAGGAGTAAGAAACTTATTTTTGAGTTATGGCTGGCCTGGTAATGTTCGCCAATTAGAAAACACGATTCGTAATATCCTTGTGTTACACGATGAAGCGTTTATTGAAGCAAATATGATCCCCGCATTGCCAAATGCACAAAGCCAAAGCCATGCGGCTACACCTATTACTGCGCCCAATCAGTCAGAAGCTGTTACGCAAAGTGTCACATCTTCGACCAATGAACTCGCTACGAGTGTGAACAATACATCCTATGTGTCTTCACAAGTTGGTTTTTCTCAAGCAGACATAGAACCACTTTGGATAGTCGAAAAGCGCTACATCGAACAAGCAATTGACGCCTGTGATAACAATATACCTAAAGCAGCTGCTTTATTAGATGTGAGCCCTTCCACGATTTATCGTAAAATCAAAAGTTGGGAAGAGATGCAAGTAAGCTAGTGTTATAAACGCGATCTAGCTGTTTAAATTGTTGTTCACCTGAAAAGCGTTGCTGAATTAATTTTTGTGCATTGTTAAGCATGTATTGTTTTTGCTCAGTGCTCAGCATTTCAACGTTTTTAAGCTGTTTTTGGAGTGCCTGAGCCGAGCTTTCGCCCATCATTAATCCATTAGATAAATGATTGATAATATGCGGCAATTGCCCAACCGCTGCAGCAATCACTAACACCCCATGCGACATTGCTTCTAATGCCACCATTGGAAGTCCTTCTGCGCGAGAGCAGATCACCAATACATCGAGTTGTTGCCATATTTGTTGTTGTTCACATTGACCATGATAATTGACCGCTGATAAATCAAGTTCATTCACCATAGGCCCATCGCCAAACATATGAAAGTTCAAGTTTGTTGATGCAGAATGTTTAGCCGCTTCAATGAAAATATCAGGCCCTTTTTCATGAGATAAACGACCCACAAAGCCAATATTAATCTCCTGTTTGCTACGTAGTATTCTTAGTTTTGTAGGTTTTTTCACTGAGATGAAGTTTTCAAGTAACTCCGCATTGTAGAGCTCTTTGGTCAACGAGTTCGACACGGCAAAGTTTAAAGAAAAGTAGCTCAGAAGCTTATCAAGCTTATTGTAAAAATACACTTTGCCGACACCTGCTTCACCTGCGTGATAGGTAGAAATACAAGGGCGGTTTTGCCAGCGACACACCAACTTCCCCATGATACTTGCCTTGTACCCATGGGTGTGTAGTAACGCTGAACGAGGAAACATTTTTAGTATTTCGTTCAAGCTTTTTAAATTTCCGCCAGCAAAACCGTAAGTGATATTCGCTTTTTCTAAGCGATGATAAAACTCACGATTATTATGATCTTGATAAAATAGTACCGAGCTCATAATATTATATCGTTCTAATAGCTTACTCATAGCAATCAAATGGCTTTCGATGCCACCAATTAAGCTTGAATCTACAAATAAAATAACACTATATTTCATATTCACTCCAAGGTGAGACCATGATAGATACAGCGACCTATGCTCAATTACAACAGGATGTTGGTGACGACCTAGCAAAACAGCTTTTACAGGTTTATATCACTGAGTCCCGCCAAATCGTTGCTGATCTTGCTGATGCAACGAAACAATCAGAAATCGAAATAAATGCCCATAGCCTAAAAAGCAGTAGTCGCAGCTACGGTGCATTAGCCGTAGGCGGCCTTGCTGAGCAAATCGAGCAAAAAGCGAAAACATCACAATACGATGATGAATTACAAAGCCTTATTGCATTACTGCAAGACCAATTTGCGCAAACCCTAACCCATGCGCAAAGCTTGATCGGAACTCACTAGTCGCTCAGTTTCTAAAATTAATGGCATTTTTAAAATTTCAGCAAATACATTACTTAATTGCTCAATGTCGTGCTGTTGATTGGGTGATTTAACAACATCATTAAAATGAGAGACTATTTCACTCAATGCATCCAGTGAAATACTTAAATCACAAAAGCTGTATCCGAGCATGCCTTCTAGCCAATCAACCGGTTTCATATCGAGCGATTTAATCACGCTGGCTTCTTTAGCAATATTTTCAATAAACACGCGACACGCCGATGTTTCTTGCACCGCTTTAGCAATGTCTTCAACTAACATGGCTGGCATCACACTGGTTATTAAGCTACCTGGACCAATTATCAGCATGTCTGCATTATGAATTGCTTGAACCACCCCTGGGGCCGCATTGACATCTTGCGAGAGGGTGACATAGTCAGGCAGTGCATCTAGTGAATCAATTTCACATTCACCAAAAACTTTTACACCCGATGGCATTACCGCTAATAAATCAGCTGGTTCATCAGACATAGGAAGTATTGTTTCTGAGTTACCTAGCATGGCATTAAACCAAGCAACTGCTTGAGTTGCAGAGTTGGTTTGTTGGGTCAGACTTAATAAGGCAAGGTTGCCAAGGCTGTGGCCATCGAGCTCACCACCTTCAAAACGATGGTGAAATACTTGATGAACCAAAGAATCGTCATCGGCTAGTTGCAAACAACAACGCCTAATATCACCTAGTGCAACCACATCTTGGCTTTCGCGCAATTTACCCGTACTGCCCCCGTTGTCTGTCGTGGCTACAATCGCTGTTAATTCTGCGCAGTGAGGTCTGATTGCGCTTAACATATGGGATAAACCATGCCCGCCGCCTATGCATACTATTTTCATGACTGATACCTCATTGAACTCTATTACTGACTAAAAAGCATAGCGCGTACCAAGTCTTTGAATTTATATAACACAATGAAATTTAATAATTTAATTTCAATAATTAATGGCTAAACTGAAATCTGTTTTCTATATTTGCATTATGCGATGCAATATTAATTAGGAATGGCAATGGCACAGTTCAACTTAGAACAATTACAACTTGAGCTAAGGCAGTTTCACGGCATCAATGATAGCCGGGCACTGAAAGCGCAACTTGAAAAAGTGCTGTTACCGTATTTTTCATTTAAAGAATTTTGTTTGATTAATATTGAAGAGTTAAAAATGACACTTGAGATGCGCACGCTTAAGTATCTTGAGTTTGACGAAGGGTTATTAAAAACCAAGTTACAGCATGCATCTTCACCTTGGCTGTTTTCTGAAGATAACATGCTTTTTTGTAATAATACTGAACTGCATAATGCCTTGATTTTTAGAATTGAAATTTCTGATCACACAACCCAGTGCATGGTGTTTTTTGATATCACAGAGCAAGCGAAATTTAGTGATAAATCAGAAACAGGCATCATGATCTTGCTGCAACAAGTGGCTTTACAACTCTCAAATCAAACGCGGCTTAATCGCCAAAAGTTTCATTCTACGTCATTGTTAACACGCCTTGGTGAGCTGTCTGAGTTGTTTAGAGATTTTGCCAGTGAATGGTTTTGGCGTACCAACAAAGAAGAGCAGTTTATTAATGTATTAACCACCGCCAGCCACAGTAATTTGTATAAACGCCATTTTTTACATAAAAACTTCGATGCTATCATCACCGAGCAAGAGCAAAAGCAATTAAAAAAGTGGTCTCACTTTAAACATTTACTTGCTGAGCAAGCTGAGTTTCTAGACTTTGAATTTGAAGTAAATTGTTCACCAACTGCATGGGTGTCGTTCAGTGGCAAGCCACAATTTGATGCAAATGGTAATTTTCGTGGCTATTTAGGTATAGCCAAAGATATCACCGTCAATAAAGACCGTGAGCAGGCACTGCAATTAGCCAAAGAAAAAGCCGAAGAAGCAAACCTTGCAAAGTCACAGTTTTTAACGGTGATGTCTCATGAAATAAGAACGCCGATGAATGCGATAGTCGGCATGCTCGAACTATTAGCAGACTCGGAACTTAACGATAAACAAACGCGCTGGCTAGATTATGCAAACTCCAGCTCTGACTTATTACTGGATTTGATCAGTGATGTGTTGGATTTTTCGAAAATTGAAAGTGGCTCGATGGAACTTGATGTTAAAGCAACAGATATAAATGCGCTCGTTAAAAACATCACCGCTCAATTTCAAGAAACAACACAGGGCTCTAAAGTGATGTTTTCAACTGAAATAAAAGATGGCTTGCCAAATAAAATAAACATTGATGGCGTTCGGGTTGGGCAAATCCTATTTAATATTTTAGATAACGCCTTTAAATTTACCAAAGTAGGCACGGTCAATTTCAGAGCTGATTTTAATGATACCCATTTATTATTTGAAGTCGCTGATACTGGGCAGGGGATATCACAATCTCAAATAGAGACCATTTATGATGCTTTTAAACAGCATGATTATGGTGTTAATCGACAAGTAGAGGGAATTGGCCTTGGGCTTAGCATTACCAAAAGTCTTGTCGATTTAATGAAAGGCGAAATAAGAGTGGCAAGTGCTATCAATATTGGCACTAAATTTACCATTTATATTCCATATTCTGTTGTTGCCGATGATCAGCAAGCCATTGAGCATGAGCAATCACTTGAACCCATGTCTATTCTTGTCACCGAAGATAACAAAACTAACCAAGTATTAATTAAAGCATTTTTAGAAAAGCTCAATCACCATGTCACCCTTGCAGATAATGGCCAACAAGCCATAGATAAAGTACAGCAACAAAACTTTGATTTAGTTCTGATGGATATGATGATGCCGGTGATGGACGGCATTACCGCAACCAAATACATTCGCAATGAGTTGCAAATGAGTCTGCCAATTGTGGCCTTAACAGCGAATGCCTCACATCAAGATAAAGCGACTTGCCTCGACGCAGGTATGAACAAAGTACTGACAAAACCCATTCGCTTTCATGATTTAAATCGTGCATTACGTATTTTGTTTAGCCAATAAAAAAGCCCCCAAATGGGGCTTTTAAATAAGTAACTCTGCTTTACAACACCATTGCTGCAATCCAGCCTGCAATAAGTAGTGGAATATTAAAATGGATGAAAGTAGGTACCACAGAATCCCAAATATGATCGTGTTGACCATCAGCATTTAGGCCAGATGTTGGGCCTAGTGTTGAGTCAGAGGCAGGGGAGCCTGCATCACCTAACGCACCCGCAGTACCAACCAGTGCAGCTGTGGCCATTACTGAAAAGTTAAGCTCCATACAAAGTGGTACAAACAAGGTGGCTATAATTGGCACTGTCGAAAACGAGCTACCAATGCCCATGGTGATCAATAGCCCAACGAGTAAAATTAACGCAGCGGCGAGGGGCTTGTTTCCCTCAATCAACCCTGCGGCAGAGCTAACTAATGAAGCGACATCTCCTGTTGCTTTCATCACTGAAGCAAAGCCTTGCGCCGAAATCATAATAAAGCCAATCATCGCCATCATTGCGATGCCTTTACTAAATACATCGCCATTTTGCTCAAGTTTTACAACGCCAAATAAAGTAAATATAGCCACCCCAACAAGACCACCAAGGATCATAGAGCCACTAATATTTTGTGCGACTAAAGAGCAAAGCACAGCAGTAATACCCACTGCGAGTACTTTCTTTGGTTGTTCAATGACAACGTCTTGTTGCTGCTCTGTCAGGCTATGCGGCTCGTAACTACGACGCTTTCTATAACTGATAAAAACAGCAACCAATAGACCAAACACCATGCCTAAAGCAGGAATGATCATCGCCATTGGTACCTGTGTGTTTACTATCTCTAATCCATTTTCAGTGAGGTTTTTATGTAAGATTGAGTACAAGTAAATGCCACCAAAACCATAAGGTAGCACCATATATGAGGTGGCTAAGCCAAAGGTTAAGATACACGCAATGGCACGTCTATCTAGACGTAACCTATTAAACACCACAAGAAGTGGCGGAATAAGAATAGGGATAAACGCAATATGTACGGGTATCAAATTTTGTGACGAAATCGCACACAGTAAAATGATACTTAATATGAAATAACTTAAGGTTGTTTCGCCTTTGTGACTATTATCGTTAACTTGTTTAAGCAATTTAGACGCTAATATACGCGTTAAGCCCGACTTAGAAATAGCCACCGCAAACGCACCTAACATCGCATAGCTCAGTGCTATTTCTGCACCGCCCGATAAGCCATCATTAAATGCATTAACGGTTTGTGATAAACCAAGGCCTGCGGTTAAACCCGCAACAATCGCGCTCACGGTCATCGCCACAATGACATTAATACGACAAAGTGTCAGGATCAGCATCAACATAACGCCGACAATTACTGCATTCATATTGTTCTCTATTTGGCTGTTTTGAGAGAGTTTAACAGAACTCGCACCTGGTTTTTGCGATTTTGAGTATATGATTGCTGTTGATAACGTACTTCGATGATTATTTGCTCAAATTCATTTAAATAAACTGCCGCCGTAGGTTTTTGCTCTTTAATTAAAGCAATATTTTGCAGCGGTGTGTTGGTATCTAGAGGTTCAATGCCTTGCTTTTTAGCCCAAAGGTAAAGCTTAGCGATGTCATCTACCAGTGGCTCTCTACTTCGAACTGGGCGTTTGTTATAAAAGAAATAGCCAGTAAAGCTCAGTAACAAGGTACCTAACACTATTAATGGCGTTAGCCATGCTGACTTATTACCAAACAGTGAATCAAATAAACTCTGCTGAGATGCTTGGTCAAACGTAAGCACCCAGTTAGTCCATTTATAATCGAGCTCTTCAAGGTGAATTCGAAGCCAGTTTATTGCTTTAAAATGACTCCAACGTTTTAAACCAAAATTAAGATTGTCGTTAAAGCTTTCATTTAAATCACCCAGTTGCGATAGCGAACCATTTAAACGCTCAGGGGCAACAACAGCGGTAGCATCAAATATGTGCCACTTTTCATCGAAGAACACTTCAACCCATGCATGGGCATCGTATTGATAGATATTGAGCGTAGCGGCTTTAGTTTGTTCACCGCCTAAATAACCCGACACAACACGGGCAGGGTAACCAGCAACACGAAACATAAATGCAGCGGTGCTGGCATAGTGGCCGCAAAAGCCACGTTTGGTATCAAATACAAACTGGTCTAGCGTATTATCACCATACATTGGCGTAGGTGTTAATGTGTAAGCAAACTGCTGTTGATTAAAATAATTAAGTAGTGCGTTAAAATAACCTTGCGCACTTTCATGCTCAGCAGCCAGCTGGTTTGCCAATGCCGTTGTTTGTGGATTGGTTGCTTTAGGTAAGCGTGTGTAAATGCGTTCTTCAAAGTCAGTAAGGCTCAGAGTAGCCTCACTACTGGTTACTGCGTATTTAATGTTTTTGTTTAAGTTGCCTTTACGTTTTAACAAACCATTGTAGGTATTAAACACATCTGAATTAGCACTTTGTGCAAAGCCAAGCCCAAATAACCAGTTTGACGATGAAGGCTCTGCAATAACCTGATAATCAATACGATTATTATGGGTAATAGCGCGGCGAATTGGGTTAAATTGTTGCGATTTTAAAATGTCCGATATTAACCATTCACTGCCATTAAACTCATCATGAATAAGGCTGCGCCAGTAATAGGGTGCTTGTAGGGCTTGTCCTGACTGTTGTTCTACCCGAAAAACCAAGTCATCAGATTCCGCTAATTTCGCAATCGAAAAGGGGTTAACTTGCTCTGATAAACCGGTTTTAGCTAGCTTTGGGCCTGGTAGCTGCCAAAATGCGGGTAACTTGGGTAAAAATAAAATCAAAAAAGCGGCAATGGGTAGGGCTAATAATATGGTTTTAAAACTTTGTTTGTTAGCGGCCTTAAAGCTTTGCGGGCTAGTTAAGTAGCCAAGTACTGCAAAGTTAACAACATAAAGTACACTCACCACCAAGGTTTCGAACAACCCTTGATGGAACAAATACACGGTTGAAAGGTTAAAAAACACCAGTAAACACACAGTTTGATACTGTTTAACCGTTTTCGCTTGTAACAATTTAAAGCTGCTAGCAAGTAGCATCATCGAGACAAATAATTTGACTGTATCGCTCACACCAACCAAAACAAATAAGGCAACTAAGCAAACTGCTGCCAAAATATTCGCTATCAGTCCATTTAGTTTTTTATAAAACTTACCTAAAAACAGGTTTAAAAAACTAAGGCCAGCCAATATGGCTAAAAATGGGGTCGCTACTTCAGTAAACAAAAATCCACTAATAACAATAAACAGCAGTGATAAAACGGTATTTATAAGCGGTGTATTCATAATTAAAACTCCGCTAATGCTTGAAGGCAGGCTTTTTGATGGTTGATCCCTTGGCCTTTCGCAATGTGTTTATTGGGTAAGGTTAACGAAAACGCCATTTGTTGGTCGGTTAATTGGTTCACCAAAAAACATAACTGGCTTAATCTATGCTCATTATTGCCACTCAACATATTGAAATTAAGTGCTAATTCCTGTGATGCGTCACTGGTAAATTCTTTCGTTAATAGCTGCTGAGTTTTAGCGTAGTGTTTCCACGATACCTTATTAAGCGCTGTACCTTGCACAAAAGGAGTAAGCTGATAAAAGTCATCATTACCGGCTTTAACTTGTGCGTTATCGCCGTCGTGTTCGTCATTGTCATGGAGCTGAGTATCAAGCTTATCAGTGGCGATAGGCTGAGGGTAAACATAAACCGTTTCGGTTGGTTCTATGTAACTCCACACCGACACTAAACCAAATGGAAAGTGACTAATGATTTTGATTCTATCAAAGCCATATGCACCACGTTCACTGCATTTGAGCGCTATTTCAACGGTCTTTTTCTCTTTACTTTGCAGTGACACAGTTTCAGATTCAAGATTGTCATTAACCAGTTTTATAAGTTCATAGTTTGATTGTGCGTGAATTTGAAAACGTGCAACGGGGGAATTGGGCGCATAACTTTCATTTACTGATAGGTATTTAACCGACAAACCTCGCACATTTTTATAGCCAGTGAGTATCGCAAATACCAAAACCACCACCATTAAATACGCCATCGCTAAAATCAGGTTGTTTTGATAGTTAATCCCCATCACAAAGTTAAGCAAGGCAATTAGTAAAAACTGCCCACCGAGTTTTGAAGGTAATACATAAATGGTTTTATGTTGGAGTTCAATTTCGTTAGTTTTATGCTTGTTTTTTAATAACTTATTAAAAACGGATCGACGAAATTGATTAACAAAAGCAGGGCGCTTAAACATGTTCTATAAGCTTACAGGCACATGTTTAAGTGCATAGCCACTGTCACCAGCGTTTAAACCAAGCCTGTGATCAGTCACGCTTGGGAAAACCGCTTGTACATCTTCAGGCATTACAAAATCACGGCCTTCAATATACGCCCATGACTTTGCAGCGCGGGCAAGCGCAATGCTGGCTCTTGGAGATAGTGGGTTTACAAAGTGGTTATCTTGGCGAGTAAACGCAACTAGCTCAAGGATATAATCAACCACCGAGTTGCTGATCGTTACTTTGTTAATTTCTTTTTGAATAACAGAAAGTTGCTCAGGATTAATACGAACAGGCAAGTCGTCATAATTTCGGTTGTTTAGGCCTAAAATGAGGTTTTTCTCAGCGTGTTTATCAGGAAAGCCTAAACTAATACGCATGAAAAAGCGGTCTAATTGTGACTCAGGTAACGGATAAGTACCAGATTGATGCACAGGATTTTGCGTAGCAATTACAAAAAATGGTGATGGTAGGGCGTGTTTAACCGAATCGACCGTCACTTGTTTTTCTTCCATTGCTTCTAACAGTGCACTTTGTGTTTTAGGACCGGCACGATTAATTTCATCACCTAAAACAACTTGACTGAATACAGGACCTTGATGAAATGAAAAACTATGTTCTTTAGCATCAAAGATATTAGTACCAAGAATGTCAGAAGGTAATAAATCGCTAGTAAATTGAATACGTTGATATGACAAGCCAAGAACTGCGGCAAGTGCATGAGATAAAGTGGTTTTTCCCATGCCTGGTAAATCTTCAATTAACAGGTGACCTTCGCTAAATAAGCACGCTAAGGCAAGTTTGATTTGTTGTTGCTTACCAAAAATAACCGTTGATAGGTCATCGATAATGAGTTGGATTGTCGAATTCATAAACTACTTAATTTGTTATGGTTTCCATCAATTCTAGACGTTTCATAACTGAGTCGACTTTTTTTGCGTTGAATGGTTTAGCGATAAAACCTTTGGCACCTAATTCCCAGGTGTTTTGCACATTCTCAAGACTATTATGGCCAGAGCACATAACAACGTGCGTATGAGGATGGTGGTCATTTAAGTATTCAAGAATTTCCGTACCGTCAGTGTTAGGTAGTTCAATATCAAGAAAGATTACATTAGGTGACTTTTCTTCAATAACCGTTTTAGCTGATTCAAAATCTCGACTTTCTAAAATATCGTCAAAACCAAGACCAGTTAAAATTTGATTTAGATAATCGCGGATATCTTGCATATCATCGATTATCAAAATAGGTTCTAACGGCTTCACAAATTCCATATCGTTTACATCTTATCGTTACATCTCAAGTTGATAGTTTTAATATAAGTCATGAGATAACTAAGCTCAAGAAACATACACTAATAAAATGAATAATATGATAAAACATCAACTTAATGTCCGATACCGTCTAGTATTGGACTTAGCATATACATAGAATAAGTATTGCTATGCATAGATACACTACTTCCTATAATTTATATTAAATATAAAAATTAATTTAAAATTTACCATTTAAATTCAGGTGGTTAAAGGTATATAGCTATGTCATTTTGGCATAGCTTTTCTATTTATAAAGGCTTTTCTATAAAAAGAAAGGGAACTCTCTGAGTTTGAAAAAAGAAATGAATAAGCTTTTGAAGAAACGGCAAAATTAAAATTGTGAACATCATCAATAGTTAAAGTTGATTTAAAAAAATCATACTTTGCTGTGTCGTTAACCATAAATGCGTAATTAGGTGAAATAGGGAAATATAAATCCAATTTTTTAGGGGGTATTTTTAAGGAAGTGGATTTAGCGTACATATTAGTAAAGGGTTGATCACTTGTTAAAAAAGGTAAAGCTGTTTTATTTTCTATTAAGAAAAAAGGTTTATCTGCGATAAAGATGTTATATCCCAAGGAAGTCCCAAGAACCATACTCATAAACCACCAATGCTTATCAAGAACAGTAATTAGTGAATTAACCATATCTTCATCGACGTTGAGACTTAAATAATTTTGTAGTGGTTCACTTTTTATCGCATTCAAGGATTTTTCTTTAAATGCTTTAGTTCTTGCACACTGATGGCCCAAAAATGAGTAAAAGGTTATTAGATTTTGACTATCATTTAGTATTGAAATATCACCCTTCGATAGATATTCAAGTATTTCAATTGTATTTTTTTCAAATTGGCTATGAAAGTCCTCTAAAACATTATGCTCATATATAGTAGTAAGACTATGTTGTTCTTCTGGATTGGAAGAATCAAGATGCTTAGCTAATTTCAATTTACTTCTAATGTCATCTAAAATATCTAACACATATTCTCGTATAAAAGGTATAAAGGGCCTTAAGTACAGCTTAATTAATTTATATTCCTCATCTGTCATATAACTAATTTTGTAAAAATCAATTTCTCTGGCTAACCCTTTAACGCTATCTGATGAAGTATTACCTTTAGAATTTATATAGGAAACTTTTTTTTCTTGCTGCCAATTTTTAAGGTAATGAGACCATACAAAGTGGTGTTTTCTTTTGATCTGCATTTCTTTTTTCATAAAATACTCCCTGATAAGTAGCAGGGAGTAAAAAATTAGCTCCCAGTTTTCTCCGATATATCACCAATAATATCTAATAGCTGGTTTTGTAGATCAAATAAATATTTGTCATGGTTAGATGTTTGCTTTTTAAGGTTTTGATACATCTGTTCAGATTTCTTTGCTGACCATTTATAGCGATGTACCAGTTGAACATCCGATGGTTTAACCTTTCCCCAAGGGGTAAGTAATAGATTATCCTCCCTTGAAATACTACATTCTGACCACGGGCCAGTAAGCGGCAAGTAACCTCGATACATAATTTCAAGTAGTTTTTCTATCGGCTTTGTTGCTTTATTAGCCTTTAGATAACGCCTTACTTGTCGTTCACTTACTCCGAGTTCTTTAGCTCCTTTTGCGTAGTCATAACCGAATAGCGTAACGAACTGCAATTTAAAGTTGCCCATTGTGATTTACTCCTTTATTAAAAATCACAATGCACACTTGGTATCGGTGTAAGTGGTTTCGCTCCCCCCCTATTAGTATATGGGGGGAGGGTGTTTCCCTCGGCTGCTGTGCCGTCCTTAACTCAGCTTGGTTTATCAGAAGGCAATCAACTTTTATTGAAAACAGACTAGGGCAGTGAGTGCGATTGGCTATTTCACTGAATTGATACCCGACCCTAATAAACCGTATTGAAAATGGAAACGCTTTCGCGATGAAATGTGAATTTTCTGGAATGTATGACATGGCTACGCCATCCTCCAAGAACTGGAGATACAAAGGTGAGTGGTACGTAATAATTTTGTTCATTATTACGTACCGATACGAATATTACGTAAAAAATTACGTACCACTAAACGGCCTTTTTCATACGGCCTGTTCGGACATTTCTTGCCATAAAAGGTATATGGTCTGGGTTATCAATCAGAAACTCTATCATCTGTTTAATTTCAACTTCTGATTCGTCAGGTATCCAAAGGGTTACTTTCTTTAATCCTTTAGCTTTTTGTTTCTGCTCGTATTTTTGGTTTCTAGTCATAGTGTCACCAGTGACATACTGTATGGTTGATTGTTTTCTATCCCAAGCCGCTACGCTCAGGCTTCGCTTGGCGGCTTGGTCTATCAATTAAAATAGGGTATTTAGATCTATTGAATCCTC